>NZ_JAEHBX010000129.1:0-6147 GCF_016483395.1 Bacillus cereus group sp. N21 | reverse complement strand
CGAATCACCGAAAACATTGACCTCACCCCATTTCCCCTGATATCCTCAAAATTAGCAAGAAAAGTATACATTCAAAACATTGTAAATAAAGAGATGATGGAATTCCTGAACAACAAATAAGACGCTAAGCCGATCACAGCAGCGCCTACGATAATTGCTATTTGTTTAATTATTATGCTAAATATTCTTTCCTTCTTCAAGACATGCTAACTTTTCCAACAGATCATAATAACTACCATAAGCATCTATCGTTCCTTTACTTGCTCCTACTGTCAAAGCACCTTTAGGATCTTGCTCTACCCACTTCCTGCTAGCTTCATCCATAATATATCCAAGCTGATGTGTATTGTTAGCAATAAATCGTTGTATTTTGTCCATCATTCATTGTCCTTCCTATTTCAATATCCGTTTTATCTACTAAAAAGAGCACCCATTTCCGTGAGCGCTCTTTAAAGGATTATGAGAATCCCCATTAACGAAAGTTAAGGTTACTAAAGTTAATAAGGTACAAGCAGTATATGCTTGTCCTATTCAAATAGTTCATAAAAAGAGAGCATCCACATCAGTAGATGCCCAAATTTGTAGGAGTTTTCAATGAGTATTGATTAGGGCCTTAGAGAGGTTGTCCCACACTACAATATATGCTTGTCCATCTCAAAAGGTGAAAAACAAAAAGACACCTTATACAGGTGCCTTTTCGAAAACGTAGGGGTAACGCTAAAACACAGCAATGTCATGAAGTTAATATCATTTTATGTTCGATATTTTCTAATATGCATAATGTTCATTATCAGTAGTCAACGATGTAGCGGTACCCCTATATGCTCATATTTTACAATTGTTATGAAAAATAAATACCCTAAATAGCGCTTCTTTTTATTTAGGGAAGTAACCAGCGGGAATAAAGAAATCTTTCTTTACTAATCTATGCTTAAAAATTTTAAAGCATAATTATATGATATTATGAAAAAGAACATTCCCTTACAAGAGGAATGTTCTTTTTTGCGATTCATTCATACAACAACTTGAATCCTATTTTCTTTCAAATGTGGAAATTCATACTATCATATTTTCCCTCTGTTCAAAAGAACGGTACCCTCATACTATGTTTTTTATGGTTATTTTTGGTACCCGTTATTTTTTCTAGAAAACAAAGAAACTTACAAAATCATGTCATCACTACATCCTCTTTTAAGTGGAAACTAATGTGATATAACCGAGAGTGTCCAAACACATTCTATTATTTTTTATAAGATATATCATATAAGGAGGTGTATTCTCTTATGGTATCCGCATGTATTTATCAAGATGGAGATGCTTACTTTTTAATTGTTAAATTCAACGATAAAATCATTTTTAGAGTTTCTCTATCACCAGAATTTTATTCATTACTAGTATTCTTAGGATTTCCAATATGTAGTTAATAGTTATCTATCAACCAACTAACCAATACTAATTGATAATTTTAAACAAACAAATAGGACAAGCTAACAGATCAAAAAAAGCGAAGAAAACAAATTCTGTCATATCTTCGCTTTTTTATTTCGAGTCGCTTACAAATAGGGGTTCCGCTCACATTTTAACGAAAACATACGTTAAGCAATTTTCGACGTGAAAATAAGTGAGGTTAACATAATGCCACTTATTGGAAGTGAATGATATAAACTATTAAATTCTCAAAAAAAATTGGATTCTTTAGCTGAGTAAAGGTATCAAATTTTAAAGTATTTAGCGTCAAGAAGTATGTATCCTATGAAAGTTAAGAGAAGAACAAGAGTAAAAAAGATTGTTTTTTGCTTTTTACTTCTATTTTTAAACCATCCCCATCTTTTACTCTCGTCTTCTAACCAAAAGTAATCAACCACAAGAAATAACAGAATAATTAAGAAATAGAAAAAGATTTTCAGTATAATCATCTCCTTTATTACCCATAGATACACACACTTTTTTTTACTTCCATTTTATAAAAAATTATCTCTTATAAAAAGAAAAACTTTTTTGTTTTTCTACTATTCAAAACAACTTGTTAAAAAGAGTAAAATACAACAAATATTAAACCCTGTGTCTTACCATCTCTTCCACCAAGGTTTTTTAGCTTCTTGATAAATTTCTTCAATCTTTTTATCAAAAGCTATATCTCTTTCTGAAATATATTCAATCATTTTTTGCATATCTTCAATTTGTTGATCTTTTTCTTTTTCCCTTTTTTGAGATTCCAATAACTGTTTTTTTATTTCAACTTCAGTTTCTTCAGATGCTTGCAACTTAGAAATTATCATTTGATTTTGTTCTTCAATTTGTTCTATTTGCTTTTGAAATGAATTTGCTAATTTCTGAATCTCATATCGCATTTTGTGCGAAATCAAATCATCCTTTGATTCCTTATTTATCAACGATTGCACGCTTTGTATCGGTGATTTTTGCTTCTGTCTTCGTATCACTGCTACGGAAGCCGCCATATCAAGGTTTACTCCAGCTTCTTTTCTAGCTTGAATCAAATCTCTAAACGTTAACTCATCTATATCAGTAAAAATCCTTGTGTTATTTTCATTTTTTCGAAAAACATACCCTGCTTTCTCAAGAGATTGGGCGTATTTCCTAACTGTACTTTCAGCAATTCCAAATGTTTTAGCAATATCATGACTTTTTAATTCCTTAGGGATTCCCTCTAACAATTCAATTTTTGTATCGCCCGTATCGGCCATCGCTACCACCTCTTTCTATTTTTATAAGCGATATATCGGCGATATAATATAAATAAACAACACTTAAAATAAACATAACAAAAAATAAAAAAGAATACACAAAAAAATTTAGACAAATTAAGCATATACTCGTCTTTTTTAAACATCAGCATACAATATGATTTAAAACAATCATAATCAAATTTATACACAATTTCATACAAAAAAAGAAAAAAAACAAAATAGCAAAGACCCCTAGAATCCTTGCTATATCAACAATGTATAAAATCCTACATATCGATTTCACATAGAAAAGAAGAGAAAACTTAATAAAATCAAGGATTCCCCCTTGTCCTTGCTACCGATAATGGTGCGTTATGTTTACTTAACATGAATACGATATTCAAAAACTATCATACTCTTATTCGTCTTTTTTATTAGGTTCTTGGATTTGAAGTAGTTCAAAAAAAACACTTAGCATGTCCTGTATTTGAATTCGGTTATCAATAAAATGTTGCAAATTAAATCCATTAAAAAGAGCTATTCCTGCTGTTGCTAAGGTTCTAGCATCCAATGAACTTCCGATAATGCCTTCATTTTTCATTTCTTGAATAAAATGTGTAGTAAACGTCCTCCATTCTTCCATCTGGAAACTAAGTATTTCTTTTATCTGTGGTAATTCATTTGAAATCATACATCCTTGAAGAAACATAGGAGAAGACCCCCTTTCATAGGCCTCATTCAACAAACGCATGCTATGTTTTTTAAATTTATTTAGTAAATCTCGATCTTTTTCATTAAGAGCTTCTTTTAAATCTTCAAAGTAGAAATCAATACCTTCTTTTATCAGTTTTAGTAAAAACTCTTCTTTGTTAGGAAAATGAGCATAGAAGGCACCTTTAGAATAACCAGCATGTTTTACAATCTGATCAATGCTTGTACTAGAATAGCCTTGCTTAGAAAACAATTCAATTCCTGATCGCATTAATTTGTTAATTGTATTTTCTGATTGTTTTTGATGATAATTCACCATAACACCCTCCTTTTTTAAAAAAACTGAATATTTAATTAATCCTAACACATTTCTCAGCATATAATGAATTAATAAATACCAACTAGTTGGTATTTAAAAATAACACTTATAATGGAGTTGATGATTATGTTTAAAAAATTAAAAATGTCTGGAATAGCTTTTCTAATGTCCCTTGGTGTATTATTTGGTTTTGTTCATGTTCCAAGTGCATCTGCTGCTAATAATGATCCAGTAAGTTTAAATTTTAAGAGTACTTATTATCACGAAGCTTCACAATATCGTTATTATACAACTGGTGAAGTTGTTACTTTCAAGGTAACTAGAAGCGATAGTTATAGGGACACTAGAACATTAAACTTTTGGATTGAAGATAAATCATCCAAAAAAATCCCTGGAACAAATGTTTATCTACAAAATTCAAGTTATTTTTCTGATGCTGTAAACATTCCGGCGGATGGATATTATCGTATTCATATGCGATGTTATAAAACAGGATCACCAAATTATAATAACCCTGGTTGTGCTGGTATAGGATCGATGGATGATGTGAAATAACTTATAGACAAAGAAAATGCCGCCCCTCATACTACTTGTAGCTTTGGTATGATGATTTATTCGCAAGAACAAGAAAAAAGTCCACATATAGAATTTTAAAATGACTTCCGCTAACAAGAATTTTGTGAACACGAAAGTTCCCCAGTTAAACAATCTGGAGGACTTTTAATAGTCTTCTAAATACATTGAATCCTGATAATAGGACGTTATGTTAACTCTCTATGAATAAACATTTATAGAGAGTTTTTCTATTTTTTAGGGTTGTATGCTTGTCTTTTGATCTAACATTTGCTTTTTGGCTAGAGTGCTGGCTCGTCGTGTGGGGGCGAAACCCCACGTATGAAACGTATCAATATGTAGCATAAAGACTATTTTTGAGCGATTGATCTAAGCGGTTCGGCTCGTATACTTGCTAGTCCAAGTCGAGAACCATTGCTTTGCTTTTTGTCTGTCGGCTTGGCGAGAAAAGCACACGAGCCGAAAAAAGTTTTGCAAAGACTCTATAAAAAAAAAGGCGTTCGCCTTTAGGTGAGGATGAACGAACCGACTTTTTTATAGAGAGGGTGGAGATTTTTGAGTGTTTTTCTCAAAAATACGACCCGTTCCTTGCGGAACTTTTAGCCCTATATATAAGAGTGAGATAGAGCAAATACAAAAAGTCAGTAATACCAAAGGTTTAAGAGGTTTGAGGTGTTAAAAAAAATTAACACCTGTGTTAAAAAAAATTAACACCTATTTTTTGTAAAGAACAAACAAAAAAAAAAGTGCAATAGCTAATTGCACTTTTTTAAAATAAATATATAGGCAACTTATGTTTTTTCTTACTTCCTTCAAGTTGAATATCTCGTAATGCCTTTGCGAAAATTTGCTGTGTGGCCCTATCAACATCATCCTTTGGTGCATTACATAAAACATTTGGATTAACAAACCAAGTACGAGATGAACAAGTTCTTCCATCTTCAGTTGTTACGCCTGTTTCTGCAACTCCTAAAACTCCTTTAGTAAGTAAATCATTCATCATTTTAGAAATAGATGTTCTTGTTTTTCCTAATTTCTTTGCCAAATAACTTGGAGAAGCAGCATTTGGTTTAACTTCGTCATCATTTTTTTCAACAATAACATTAGATTTAAATTCTAGAAATCTTGAAATATCAAATAAAAATGCCTTTTCTGGTTGAGTTAAATAACCAATTTCACACAAATAATCAATGTTCTCTGTAATCATTTGCACGAACTTCACCCCATCAGTTCGTTTTTTCTTTTTACCAATAAAATAATCTTCACCAGTTGTACTATGTAAGACTTGTAATAATAATTGTTGTTGTTCAGCAGACAAACCAAGTTGAGCTTGTCCAATTAAATCTTCTACCTTATTTTCTCTAACTCTAGCCTTTTTTTCTGCATCTTCAAAATTAACAACTTTACTCATATTTCTCCTCCTATTTTTCATAGGAAACTAGAAACCTAGTAAACATATATACTATGCAATTCAGTTACATCAATTATTGTTTTATATATATTTGTTATGTTAAAATGTACATAGAATATTGAGTTTAGTAGGTTTCCTTGGTCGGTTCCTACTGTTTCCTAATTAATAAATTTTTAAAGAACCTTGTTGGCGCAAGGTTCTTTTTCATTTTACCACAAATTTCTACATAAAACTTTAATCCTCATCAATTGAAAACATCTACTCTTTTAACGCTCCATCCCATAATCTTGGTCTCGTTTTTTAGACTTCATTCTTAATGACTTTTCCTTCTTTTGTTGTTCAATTTCTTTTTGTTTATCACTAAAGAATTTTTGAACTCCATTACGCTCACTATCATCTACAAAATGGCGCTTCAACAGCTTTTTCCCCATTTTATCTAACACAGT
>NZ_JAEHBX010000128.1:0-7126 GCF_016483395.1 Bacillus cereus group sp. N21 | reverse complement strand
TCGTCGGCAGCGTCAGATGTGTATAAGAGACAGGATAAAAGGCGTAAGATTAGTTTGCAAGCCATTTTATAAAGGAGTGATTCATTTGAAACGAGTTATGGGAGTACTTTCTACAGGTTTATTAGCAGGCGCGATGCTATTTGGTGTTTCAAGCCCGCAGGCGTATGCAGATTCTCCAGCAAAGCCTTACCAAGTAATAACGGATGGATTTGATGGGGAGCAAACAACGATTGGATTTGAAAACAAGACAGATTTTGAAAATTACTTAGAAAGCCATCCAGTTCCTAAAAGCAACAAAGTGCAACCTTTAGCATCAATTTATTCTACTTTTTATTATGATAATGATTTGAAGGGCTCACGTTTTACTGTAAATGCAAGTAGAAACCCAGTTGTTGTTGTAAACTTTGGTGGTTCTAATAATGATAATGTTTCTTCTATACTTACACATCCTTATGGAGATTATACGACTATTTATGAACATGTTAATGCAGAAGGGCGAGCACTTGCAATTGTAAACAATGGAAAGTATATTAATTTGACTGATGTTAGTATGGGAGATGGAGCTAGAACTTGGAATGATGAAGTTTCATCAGCGATTGTAAAATCTAATTAAGCTTAGTAGAAAAACTGATTTTCATCGAGGGTTTCTACAATCTGAGCATTTCACTGATAGTGAAATGCTTTTTTGTCATGTTTAATTTCGCTTAAATATGCTTTAACTTAGTTTAGGGTACCGCCCATCGCTATCAAGTTAACAAAATTCCATTAAAGTAAAAAAATACGCTATTCTTTCTATAGAATTATAGGAAATGATAACGTATTTTTTGCTTTATAGATGGTGAAAAACCTTAGCTTTATAGCGATGTGGTGCTACCCCACATCTATCAACTTAAGAAAATAGATAAAACCATTAAGAAAAATCTTTCCATGTAAAATCAACACTCAAAATACCAATGGGCTGTTCGTTACTCATATAGTTTTTTGCGGAAACTACTTCCGGTTTGCGAAAACAAACCAGATTGTTGTAATACCCAAATGCTCGGCAAATTATTGGACGTACCGGATGAATACCGCAACGATCGTTTATTTCGTCATAGAAAATACATGTTCCAAAATATCGTTGCTGACTTTTTAAATCTAGGCGTTTTTTTGTAGGCATCGATTTTATCTTCTTCTTCTTTATTTTTTTAAATTCTTCTTCTGTAATTGGAACGGGACCGCAACACATTCCTTTGCAGCCATTACAAGGTAACCCTTCCATTTAATCATCTCCTAAAATAAGTAATTGTTATAATTAATCCAAAAATAAGGGTTTTCTAGTTCAGCAACCAAAAAAAGAGGATTTCATTTTATATTCAGAGAGTTTGGCTTGAATTCTCCTTTCTTATCGTTTTAGAACAACACAAAAAGGTCTTTAGACGCACTTGAAGAAGAATGCTCTTCAAGTGGTTCAAAGACCTTGACCTGCTATTCAAATAAAATACCCGATGTCATTTTTTCTAAAAAAGAAAAGTATCTCTATTATTATTTCAACAGATTTATCACAATATTACAACGATAGCCGAATTAAAAGAGATTTCTTAAACATCATTTTTAATTTCTTTAATCTCTGTTAAATATTCAAAGTTTCTTTTCTACACCAGCAAAGGGATAGAAAAGATTTTGAAGCTACGTAAAGGTAGAAAAAATGTATACATTTCTACTTTATTGTTTATATAACTCTTACCATTAATTAAATTTAGAAAGAGCGAATTTGGCTGTAAAATTCATTTTCTTCATAAATGAAGAATTCACTCCTGCTTGAAATTGTACAGAAATATTACCGTCTTTTTGCGCTTCGAATACGCGTCCATAAGGTGAATTAGCATTGTATGTACCAATTACTTGATTGTCTGCGTCAAAGACTGTGTAAGAAATCGGGAATCCTGAATTATTTACAAAGACTGTAAGTTCTTCTCCTTTTTTAAGATTAAAAAATTCTTTTTGAGACACTTCATATGAACTCAGAGAATAATATTTAGTAACCTCTTGAATTTCTAAATCCATAGTTGCTGCACTAGCTTTCGGAACTTCTAACCCTGGTAAATTCATACCCGAAAGTACTGCTACTCCTAATGCTCCTGCTAAAATGGCTTTTTTCATAATTCTAACTCCTCCTTTAATATTCTTTCATAAAATAGTTACAATAAGTAAATGTAAAATCTACTCACTGTAACTATTATAGTTACAGTGATAATTATTTTCAATAGAAAGTGGTATGCAATTTTGCATACAGAGGTATTACTACATGTCCATAAAGCTAACAGAACAGATTATCCCAAAAACGATAATGTCGGTGTGAAGTCCTACATGGGCTTTTCCGAATCGTGAAATTTGTAAAACATGTGCTTAAATTGATGTTAAATAATACCACACTGAAAATATTCATAAATAAAGGACGTATACGACGATGAAACAACCAGTGAATTTTAAATGGGAGCATTATGAGCCGGATATTCTTATAGAGCTACTAGACAAGCGAATAAAAACTCCATCCTATGAAGTCCTAAAGTTGTTGAGAAACAGGGCTTCATAGGATGAAGTTACTTTGCGAGAGGATTAAGTGTGCAAAAAATTTTGTTAAACGAATCCTAAAGGGAGTAAGAGGCATTCGTTTAAAAGAATTTACCTCGCAAAAAATATTAACATAGGCCTGCCGGTGAAGATGTGATAAAAATTACAGAGTTAATAAAAACTTCATTTTGTACAAAACAAAACCCTAGTTTCCTAGGGTAATGGATATAACAACCCGATTTAATCGAGCTTCTATATTATAAGGTGTAATCGCAATGGTTATTAATGGTGAATGCGACCGGAAAGAGCAGCTAGCAAAAGCTAACTGCTCAAGGCTCTCCAGGGGGACGGAGAAATTATTATGGTATCTATATTATTGACGGAATATTGAAACTTATTCACAGGATAGTATTATTTATTATGTAAGTAATAAGATACAATTCCTATAAGAACTAAAGACTCACATGTAATCGCAAATATATTTTTTTGTGGTTTTCGCAAATCACTTATCAATGATAATACTGCACCGATTCCAATAATAATCAAAAAAATAAGACTGTATATATCAAGCATTTTCTTCACTCCTGATGTTTGAATAATTCAATTATATAATAATTACCGTTTTGTGGGGATTGTTGTTTGACAGAATAATCCTCTTAATAGACAGTAAGAAAGAATAATGGACTTAGGAAATCGAGGGATGCATTTTGAAATGCTTATCAATCTATCGAATGAAATGCACCAAAGAGATAGAGTGGCGCGTATAAACAAGCCATCAGACTCTTGTGAAGGTGTTAAAAAGTAAAGGTGGACGAATGGAATCTATGAAGCTAAAAGTACAGTAGACTACGATGGTGTGTATAAAGGATGAGCTATAGCACTTGAAGCTAAGTCAACAGAGGGTCCTACACGAAAGAAAAATGCAATCAGATTGATTGATACTTTTTTAGGAATAATTTAGAAAGTTGAATTATCAGATTAATATGTTTTTCGGTTATAATGGAACTTATTTGAGTATGTAGTTTTAGAATAAAATGTAATTGAGAATTGGAAAACAACAAGCATTAGAATATCCTGAGAATGCAAACGTTAAGGGGATTTTTCTAAGAGAACAATCTTATTCTGACAAAGCATATCTTGAAATGAGATCCCAAATCGAGGAGTATTGTCCGGGATTAAATGAGGAATTAGAGGGTTTTACGGAAGGGTTTGGTTATCAACCAAATCAATTAAAGTTTTATAACGATGCCTGGTTAATACCTGGAGGGTGTAGTCTAGGCGCAATTTCCCCCCAAAAAATGTCTGATGGTAAAACATATGTATTACGAAACTACGACCTCTCTCCTGATATTTCGGATATGCGCCTTTGTACAACTAAAGTAGATGGAAGATACACTCATACCGGTTTCTCCGTTTCTACATTTGGTCGAAGTGAAGGATTAAACGAGAAAGGTTTATGTGTAGTGTTTGCTTCGTGTGGTATGCCGATAGGTAAATATCCAGGTATGAGAGAACCAGTAGTTACGGGGTTACAGTTTATGGTGGTTGTGAGAGCCATACTAGAGACGTGTAGAAATATTGAAGAAGCCGTCTATGCGGTGAAAAACATGCCTGTGGGAACGAATATGAATTTACTTTTAGCGGATGCAAATGGTGAGGCAGCTTTAGTTGGAACATATGACGGGGTTAAATATATTATTTAGAAGGTTAAATCCTAATGTTAAGAAGGTATTGTCTATGCAAAAGGAATTAGTATTTTTAGGGTGTAAATATGAGGGGAAAACGTTTTAATAGCCCAAAAGCTACGTGGTTCCCTTCTATATTCGAAAGGAGTATCCATATTGAACAAACTATCTTTAAAACCCATTGACAAAAGTAATTGGGAAGAGGCTATAAAATTATCAGTAAAAGAAGAACAACGCACATTTATCACCTCCAATCTTTATTCTATTGCAGAGGTTCAATTTTTAGATAATTTCTATGCAAATGGTATATATCTTGATAGTAAGCTAATAGGATTTGTGATGTTTGGAATAGACTCTGATGATAATAATTATTGGATTTATAGACTAATGATTGATAAAGAGTACCAGGGACAAGGTATAGGTATACAGGCTATATTTCTCATTATTGAAAAGATAAGAAGTATTAATAATAAAAATATTCCTCTAATCATGATTGGATATAATCCTAAAAATCTTTCAGCAAAAATTGCTTATAGGAAAGCTGGATTTGTTGAAACTGAAGTATCATCTTGGGGTGAACAATTGGCGAAGTTCACCTTATAGGGGCACTATACATGCCCATCAACTTAAGAAATTGGTTGTTCCCCAAAACGAAAAAGTGGATAGGCTACACTGAACTAGACAAAAAAATTAAGGTCAAGTAGACTACAACTAATATATTTGAGGAGAATCTACTATGACGAAAAATAAAAGAGAAAGAAGAACCTTTACAGCGGAATTTAAGCACCAAATGGTTCAACTGCATCAAAATGGTAAATAAAGGAAAGATATTATTAAGAAATATGGATTAACACCATCATCATTGGATCGGTGGATCAATCAAAATCATACATCTGGCTCGTTTAAAGAGAAAGATAATAAGACCGCTGAACAAATAGAATTGGAAGCGTTGAGAAAACAAAACAAACAGCTTCTTATGGAAAATGATATTTTAAAGCAAGCGGCGCTGATACTAGGACGAAAGTAAAAGTAGTGAAGAATAACCTACATAAATACTCGATATCAGCAATGTGCGATGTCCTACAATTATCAAGAGCGACGTATTATTATGAGGCAAAACAAGCACAAGATACAGTAGATGAATTGTCACCACTCGTGAAAGAAATCTTCCGAGAGAGCTGCCAGAACTATGGAACACGAAAGATAAAAGTGGAATTAAAGAAGTTAGGATATGTGATTTCACGTCGCCGTATTGTGTGAATCATGCAGAACCAAGGTTTAGTATCGAACTATACGATTGCACAGTTTAAGCCGAAGAGAGTTAGCTGTAATGAAGAAAACATTTCAAACGAACTCAATCGTCAGTTCAACCAACAAGAAGAGCTAGCTGTAGTCGTAAGTGATTTAACATACGTCCGTGTGAACAAAAAGTGGAATTACGTATGTTTATTAGTCGATCTCTTTAATCGAGAAATCATATATCATAGCGCAGGCCAAAAGAAAGATGCCGAGCTTGTTTCACAAGCTTTCGCAACGGTGAAAACAAACTTAAATCGGATTACCTTATTTCATACAGATCGAGGAAATGAGTTCAAAAACAAGCTGATTCATGACACGTTAGAGGCCTTCAAAATCCAGCGTTCATTAAGTGCGAAAGGATGTCCATATGATAATGCAGTAGCGGAAGCAACCTACAAAGTCTTTAAAACAGAGTTCGTTCGTGATCGTCATTTCGCAAGTTTAGAAGAATTGATTTTAGAATTGAACGACTACGTAAACTGGTTTAACAATGTTAGAATCCATGGCACACTAGGCTATTTGAGCCCTGTTCAGTACAGACAGGAACACCTTAAAAAAATTGTCTAGTTTCATGTTGACATACCAAACTTCTTGTTTTGGGAATCTTTTAATAGACCATTATTAAAGAGAGGAGATATGTTATGGATGCTAAAACTTTTGACAAGCTTCAGACATTACGTAGATATAATTGGAGTTGCGTTTAATAATATTAGTGAGATGCATAGTGCGATTGATAAAGCTATTAATGATCTTACTTATATGTCCGCGCAATGGCACGATTTAGATTCTAAATATTCGAGAGTAATGGGATATATTGATAATGCAGCTCAAAAAGCTGATCAAAATAAATTTAAATTCTTAAAACCTAACTTGGATGCGGCTAAAGACAGTTGGAAAACAGTAAGAACAGATGCGTTCATATTAAAAGAAGGGATAAAAGAATTAAAAATGCAACCCGTCACTCCGCAAAAATAAGGCATGTGCTTATTTTCTTACTACTAGTAATGGAATTTATGTAAATTACCAAAGAAACATCTTTATTTAATGAGAATGTATAGCTACTCCATTTGTAATATTATTGCAATAATCGTAATGATAATTCTGAAAAATCGAAATCAAATTCCAATTCTAAGGGTATTTCTAATTGTTTGATTGGATTTTCAGAAAGAGTAAGGTAAATACTTTTAAAATAATATAAAAGGAGAATTAGGTGCATTTATGCGTGTTAAATTAGCATAAATAGGCATATGTAGAGAGTTCAAACTTATTTGAATTTAAAGTATTGTTAACCCCGATGAAACACGAAATATTCTAATTGTTAGTACAATTAGAATATAAGATTTAATTGGAAAGAAGGGGTTATTATGAAAGAAACAATTAGTAGTTATGAAGATTTATTGGATATGTTAGATTCGTTATTGCGTGAACCAACTCAAATTTGGGATGATTTTTATTCTAATCGTGAAAAAGGAGTTCCCTTTTTTACTAATAAACCAGATGAGAACTTAGTTAATTATTTCGAGAAAAAATTACTTAATCCAGGAAAAGTTCTTGAACTCGGATGCGGTCCAGGCAGGAATGCAATTTAC
>NZ_JAEHBX010000127.1:0-7133 GCF_016483395.1 Bacillus cereus group sp. N21 | reverse complement strand
AACATGTCACCTATAGCTTATAGGAAACATGTTGTCTAGGTGTTTTTTCTTTGTCTCACCAAATGGGGTCAGACCACCTATGATTCTACAGAAAGAATAGCGTTTTTTTTCATGCTATGGATACAAAATTATCTTAACTTGATAGTGATGTGGTGCTATCCCAACTTAGAATGTGAGTGCTCAATATTGAAGTAGTAAGTAGCTTAAAGACCTATTTGAATTTAATTGAATATAGATGTACAATAAGAACAAAGGGGAACATACGTTTTAATTAGGGGGGGAGATTATGACAAAGAAAGCGCTTTTAGTTATAGATGTTCAAAAAGGGATGTTTCAAGAAGGAAATGTTGTGCATAAGGGAGACAGATTACTACAAAATTTGAATGAATTATTAGCCAAAGCACGCTCTAAGGAGATACCAATCTTTTATATACAGCATAATGCACCTGTTGGGAAACCTTTAGAATGCGGAACAAACGGTTGGAAGATTCATCCAGAAATAACACCAACCAAAAAAGATGTCATCATTCAGAAAAGCACTCCAGATTCGTTTTTTAATACATCTTTAGAGGATGAACTCAAAAAACAAGGAATTGAACATTTATTTATCACTGGAATTCAAACAGAAGCGTGTGTTGATACAACTTGTAGAAGGGCATTTAGTATGGGGTATAAGGTTACTTTGGTTTCAGATACACATAGTACATGGGATTCTGAAGAAATCACTGCTGAACAAATTATTAACCATCATAATGGTGTGTTACGTTGGTTTGCTGATGTTTATTCAAGCATAGATATTAAATTTTGATTATACATAAATCTATTAAGTTAATGAGGACTTAGGTAAGACTACAAATATGAATTGAAAACGCACAGATTATAAAATCTGTGCGTTTTTGTATGTATTAGGAAACTTATTAAGGGTATCTTTGCCCATCCCCTCGAAATAGGGGAATAACAAGCGAACTATTAACAAAATCCTTATAAACAAAGGGTTTTAACTTCTTTAAAAAATAAGCATGTCAAAACATATACATTTCAATTGAAACATTTCAAATAATCATAAGTCGTATTTTTGAAATGAAAAATTCTAGATTTATAGCTATGTCATAAAGTGTATTTTTTGACATAGCTATAAATTTCTAATGCATTAAGCTAATTCCCCCATTTCGGGGTTTTGGGCAAAAACACCCTACTATGACTATACAGGTATTGAATATTTCGCAACAAAAGCTTGGAGAGCTAAAAACCCTCAAACACAAGAGTATCAAGAATTTATGCAGAAATACATTCGGAATATCAATATAAAATTTATAAAAGTAAAGGCTCATAGCGGTAATGAATTCAATGATTTAGCGGATCGCCTTGCAAAATATGCAACGAATCTATAAAAATAGTTAGGTATGAATCCTATAATTGAAATTTGTATATAATTTTACATACTGTATTAATTAATAAAAAGAAAACCGACCAACACCATCTTCAGGGGTTGCTTCTTTTGTTTACTCTTCGATACAATAGACATATAGAATACCGAAAAGAAAGGTGACTCTAACCATGAATCAACCTTTAGTGAATTTACGAATCGATTTTGCTTTTAAAGAATTATTTGGTGTACAAGGACAAGAAGAATTACTCGTTTCTTTTTTAAATGCAATCTTGCATGAGTCTTTATCTACACCGATTATATCGCTGAAAATTGAAGACCCGCATTTGCATAAAGAATATGAAGAAGACAAGTTATCCATACTAGATATACTTGCCACACTTCAGGACGGAACAAAGGTAAATGTAGAAATTCAATTGAAAAATACACAAGAAATTGTAAAACGTTCCTTATATTATTGGAGTAAATTGTATACGTCTCAATTAGAAAAAGGGATGTCGTATCGTTCTCTACGAAAGACCATTGCGATTAATATATTAGACTTTGATCTCTTTCCTAATTATGAAGAGATGCACACAGTTGGACCGTTTTGGAGTCAAGAGCAGAAACAAGTCTTACTGGATGATTTAGAAATACATTTTATTGAAATTCCAAAATTGCTTCAGCAATGGAGAGAAGAAAAAATTAATCTGTGGGAAAATGAATTTGCTCGTTGGTTACTCTTGTTACCGGCACATGAAGATGAACATTTAACCCACACATTGGAGGATATCGCCATGAAACAAGACCCAATGTTACAGAAGGCAATCCATAAATGGGAGAATATGAGTCAGAGTAGTTCATTCCGCTTAGCATATGAAGCTAGAGAAAAGGTATTATTTGATGAACAAGCTAAATTGGCACATGCTCGTGAAGTAGGAAAAGAAGAAGGGATTCAAGAAGGGAAAATTCAATTGATTCAAGGTATGCATAAAAATGGAATGAATATAGAAGATATAGCGAAGTTTACCAATATGGATGTTTCGGAAGTGCGTAATATTTTAAGACAATAACAAACATATATAAAGTCCATTTCTCTCCAGTGGCTTCAAAAGTAAAGAACCGTTGCCGTATGCCCTTTACGGGGTACCGCCAGCATTTCGGAAAATGCTGGCGGTACCCCGTATATAACTGTGTGGATCAACTTTTCAATTTATTATTTCATTTCAGCTTGGCTGGATATTTCCAATTCTTTTATGCTTATATCCTTTTAACATCTCTTTAGAAAATTGATTTGGATATAACTCATTTAACATAGCATATGGACTACCACCCCAAAACGTATCCAGAGGATATTGCAATCTTTGCTGTTTAATCCATTTTCCAGTATATATTTGCAGCAATGCTTCCTCAGATAATTTCTCCTTTTCTTCAATCGTCCATTTCAACGCTTCTAACGCGTTTTTCTTTGTCCAAAAATTATAGGGTGACACAGAGAATTCCCATCTTTTAAAACGTCCTGGATACAAAGAATTAAGCATATTAAATGGATTATTACCCCAAAATTTATTTAGTGGTACAGATAATTTATGCTTGTTAACCCATCTATGACTATATACTTCTTTCAAATGTTCTTCAGATAATTGTTCTTTTTCTTCAATTGTCCATCTCAACGCTTCTAACGAATTTTCTTCCGTCCAAAATCCATTTGAGGTTGTTGGCAATTCCCATTCTTTAAATCGATTTGGATATAGTTCATTTAGCATTGCGTAGGGACTATTTCTCCAAAATTTCTGACATAGACCGGATAAATTCTTCTCTTTTATCCAACGTTGACTATATATTTGTAAAAGTTGTTCCTCAGATAATTGTTCTTCTTCAATTATCCATCTCAGGGCTTCCAATCCGTTCTCCTTTGTCCAAAATTGATTAGGAGCACATTGAAATTGCCACTCCTTAAACTTTCCAAGATACAATGAATTAATCATCATATAAGGACTGCCTTTAAAGAACATATGACAGGGAGAAGCAAGTTTATGTTCCGCAATCCATTTTCCACTATATACTTCTAAGATTTCTTTTTCAGTCAATTGTTCTTTCTCTTCGATTGTCCATTTAAGAGCTTCCAATCCTTTTTCCTTTGTCCAAAAATTTAGAGGTGACATTTTCAATTCCCATTCTTTTAAAAGTCCTGGATATGCATCATTTAACATCTTGTAAGGACTGCTATTATATTTAGCAAGTACAGTTGTTAATTTCATCTTTTTAATAAATTTTTCAGTCCAACCTTTGCGAATATCTTGTATATCCCATAGTAAAACACTTTCAATTAAATACCTTGTAACACGTTTAGCCAATTCATTATTTACATCTTCACTCCAAGTGCCTGACGGAAACTTCTTTCTTTCTCCATCTAATATTTCTTGATATATCTCTTCAATTCTAACCGCAATCATTTCATCACTCATTTCAATCAAAGTTATTCCTGAAGATTTAAATAATAACTCTTCAATTTATTATCTAAATTTTACAACAATAATGCTAAACAGCATATTATTTTTTAAATCCGTTCGTAAAAGTACACGGGGTACGGAAACGATTCTGGGTATGAGGGGCCACTCTGGGATTTAATTACAAATAAAAAAAGAACTTTATTGGGGTACAGCCGAGATACGTGTAAAAATAGGGCATAGGCTTACTTTTATTACCAACTACGACCTATTGTGCTTATAGAGGTATTGTTTCTTCTATTGGATGAGGGATTTTTTGTAAATCAATTACATAATCGCTGAATTGTTTTATATGTCTTCGATTCACGAAAGAAAGCATATGAGGTGTAATAAAAATGAAAATACAAATTGTATTGTTTGACGGCTTCGGAGAGCTTGTCTCTTTCGCACCTTTTGAGGTACTCAAAAGAGCGATAGAAGAAGGAGCTCCATTTACGGTTGAACTAATATCAAGTGAACCAAAACAAGAAATTACTACTTCGTTTGGAGTGACAGTTAAACTAAATGATTTTTTACGAATGGATAATCGTCCAGATCTGTTAATTGTACCTGGTGGTGGCTGGAATCATAAAGCTGAACATGGGGCACGAAAGCAAGCTGAGCTTGGAACCCTGACCGAAATGATTAGAGAGATGCACAACGAAGGAACGATCGTTGCTGGAGTTTGTACAGGAGGTATGCTACTAGCTGCCTCCGGTATATTGAATGGTCGAAAGGCGACGATGCACTATTTGGCGCAAAATGAAATCATTGGATACGGGGCAGAGCTTCTTCGTTACAGAATTGTTGATCAAGGGAATATTATCACTGCAAGAGGAGTCACTTCAGGACTTGATTTAGGACTTTGGATCACGGAAAGGTTCGCAAGCCCCAAAATTGCAGCAGCCGTTGAATATAGAATGGAATATGAGAGACGAGGTGTTGTTTGGAGTTAATTTGAATTCTTTTTTATTGACTTAATCACAGGGTTCTTACTGTAGGCCGCAAAGTAGCTATTTTATACAGAGGAGAGACAAGCATGAAGAATGATTGGAAATAAAAGTAAGTCTATGGCCTATTTTTACACGTATCTCGGCTGTACCCCTTGTAGAGAATATACCCAAAATAAGGATATTGTTATAGAGTTTTTATAATTCAAGAGTATAATAAATGATGATATTAACATAAAAAGAAAGAGATGAATTATATGTATTCAGCTAATGAAAATTCGATAATAGGAGTATTAGATTCAGGAGTTGGAGGGTTAACAGTTGCTAAGGAAATTATGCGCCAATTACCAAAGGAAAGCATCTACTATATTGGTGATAATAAGCGCTGTCCATATGGACCAAGAAGTATTGAAGAGGTTAAAATTTTTACGTATGAAATGGTTTGTTTTCTCAAACAATTTCCATTAAAAGCTCTTGTTATTGCTTGTAATACAGCTTCAGCTGCTGCACTACAATCTTTGAAAGAGGAACTCACTATTCCAGTTATTGGTGTTATTCATCCAGGAGCAAGAGCCGCAATTAAAGTAACAAAGTATGGAAAAATTGGAGTAATTGGAACTTTAGGTACAATAAAATCTAATATGTATGCAGATGCTTTAAAGGAGCTTCATACAAATATAAAAGTACATAGTCTTGCTTGTCCTACATTAGCTACGGTAGTAGAAAATCGATTAGATGATAATGTGTATGTAGAGATACAAGTTAAACAAGCCTTATCCCCATTAACTAAAGAAGATATTGATACATTAATACTTGGCTGTACACATTATCCACATCTAGAATCATATATAAAAAAAGAACTAGGGGAAAATATTTCTATTATTAGTTCTGCAGAAGAAACAGCAATAGAATTAAGTACTGTTTTACAACATCAAGGCATCCTATCCGAACATTTCGAATCTAAACATCGCTTTTTCACAACAGGTTCGGTTTCATCCTTTGAGCATATTGCACAACGTTGGTTAGGGTATCAAGTTTCTGCGGAACTTATAAGTTTATCCAAAAATACCAAACTTCTAAGTACACAGATTATGTGAATAAAAAGTCCTTTCAGGTTTGAAGGGACTTTTTAAATTTCTAGAGACAGTGACTATTGATAATAGGACGTTATGTTAACCGAGCATGTATATGATATACATTGTTTCTTGTTCAATTAACTGGCAGTTTAGTTATATAAATAATTGGATATTCATGGTAAGATGGAGGTGAATGAGAGAAGAATTTATGGAGGTTACTCTATGGACTACAATCTTTTTAGAACTTTACCAGAAATACCAAATCCTAAGTACATTGTATTTAGTGATTTTGATGAAACGTACTTTCCTCACCAATTAACCGCCGAACGAAAAAGTCAAATACAAGCATTAGAACAGACTATCGTAGAAAAAAGTAGGGTTTCTGGTTTACTTTTTGGCTTGGTAACGGGTAGTAACATTGAGGCTGTTCTTGAAAAAATGAAGAGGGGTGGATTTCAGTATCTTCCTCATTTTATTGCAAGTGATTTGGGAACAGAAATTCATTATTTCAACAGGTTAAAACAAGGTGAAATTGATAAAGAATGGCTTAGCAGGTTTGATAATGGCAATTACCATCCTGATAAAATAAAAGAGATAGTTGATTTGTTAGCTTCTAAAAATATTGCTTTAAATAGCCAATCACAGATGGGTGCATCAAAATACAAAAGCAATTACTACTATTTCTACAAGAATGAAAAGGACGATCAATTAAACCTTAACCATATTAGACAAGTTGCTAGTGATTTTAAAATTAGTATCAACATCAATCAATGTAATCCTTTGGCTGGAGACCCAGAGAATGCATATGATATTGATTTTATCCCTTTAGGGACTGGAAAAGACGAGATTGTGAGATATATATTAGCAAAATTTAAGATAGACCGACAAAATGCAATTGCCTTCGGTGATAGTGGTAATGACTTAAAAATGTTACAGGCTGTAAAATTCGGTTATTTACTTGAGAATGCTACAAGTGAGGCAAAAAATGGACATGGACGTTTAACTATAGGTTCTTATTCAGAAGGGATACTTAACACCATTAAAGAACTAGTTGTGTAGGGTTCTGGTGCAAAAATAAATTATAAAAAAAGTAGGACCTGAATTTCCTACTAAATTACAGATTATGATGCGATACCAAACAATTTATCAATGAAATCTTTTTGATTTTGGGCAGACTTTACCCCTTGATGAAGTTGCTTCTTTTTCATCATATGCATCGCTTCTATGCCACTCAGTATGTAAGTGGCTGTAC
>NZ_JAEHBX010000126.1:0-7517 GCF_016483395.1 Bacillus cereus group sp. N21 | reverse complement strand
TTTCGAAAAATACGCTTTCTTCACCTGTTCTCACCTCATTTTATTTGATAAGATCATTATACACCGAAACAAACATACGTTCTACAAAAAGAGACGTTTTCTTTAAAAAGAAAAAACCGAGAAGACCCCCACCTTCACTTCGTTTAGAGGAGGGGGTCTTCTCGGTTAAAATGATAAAGTGAAACTTTAATCAGTGGGAGGTTTCTCCATCCATCACTGATTATTAGTTGAACGAATCGAGCTTTTACGAGCAGTAAGACCCCACCTATCTTCCTCGTTTCTCTTTGTATCTTAAGGTTGAGTCTTACTGCTCGTTAATGTGGGATTAAAAATGATATACTAAATTCAAAAGCTTTAGAGGAGCTGGCTATTATGGGGATGATTGGACAGTATATATTAGTTACAGATGAGGAATTAAGTAAAATCAAAAATAACGAGTTAAATATTTATTTTAGAGAATCTGATTTAGATATCGATAAGTCATGGCAGTTACTTCATTATATTTTATGTGGTGAGATTGGCGGAGGCGAACCACCGCTTGGACATGTCGTACCGCTTAATGATTCCATCATAGATAACGATTCTCTCGGTACGTTTTACCTTACATCTAATGAAGTCGAAGAGACCTATTCTGCAATAAAAGATTTAAGTGCATCTGATTTCAACAACATGTACAACTTTCAAGAATTAATGGATGAACAGCTTTATCCACTTGTTGAAGATGATGACCCGGATGAAATATTAGAATATACCTATAGTTACTTTTTAGAAATTAAGGATTTATATAAGCAAGCTGTTTCAAACAAGCAATGTGTAATTTTTTTCATTATCTAAATAGAAGTGAACTACCCTCCCCTTCACTTCTATTAGAGGAGAGGGGCTTCTCGGTTAAAACGATAAAAAAACGGATCCTATCTTTTGCGATAAGATCCGTTTTTTATGAAAGTGAACGATTATCCTAATTTCACTTTATTTTCTTCTTCAATTTTTTCTAATGCGATAGCCACTTGCTCTTCTGTTAATTCATGCTCTTTTACATAACGATTGCGCGGGTGTACACGGCAGTCATGTGAACATGCACGTAAATATTTCTCTTCATTTTCTTCCGAGCATAAGATTTGTTTGTTACATTCTGGATTTGCACAATTTACATAGCGCTCACATGGTTCTTTTGTAAAGTGGTCTTTCCCAACAATAACATGTTCTTTTTGGTTTACTGGTACACCAATACGCTCATCGAATACGTAACATTGTCCATCCCATAGTTCACCTTGCACTTCAGGGTCTTTTCCGTACGTTACAATTCCGCCGTGAAGCTGACTTACATCCTCAAAGCCTTCACGCACTAACCAGCCTGAAAACTTCTCACAGCGAATACCACCTGTACAATATGTTAAAATCTTTTTACCTTCGAACATTTCCTTATTTTCATCAATCCAATCTGGTAGTTCGCGGAATGATGTAATATCAGGTTTAATCGCGCCTCTAAAATGCCCTAGCTCATATTCATAATCATTTCTTGCATCTATGATAACTGTATTTTCTTCCTTCATTGCTTCACAAAACTCTTTTGGTTCTAAATACTTACCTGTTGTTTCTTTCGGATTGATATCATCTTCTAAACGAAGTGTAACAAGCTCTGAACGAGGGCGCACATGCATTTTTTTGAACGCATGTTCATCAGCTTCATCCACTTTAAACACGATTCCGTCAAAACGTGAATCGTTCTTCATTGCTTCCATATATTTCTCTGTTTGTTCAACAGTACCTGAAGCAGTTCCGTTAATCCCCTCTTCTGCTACAAGAATTCTTCCTTTTAACTCAAGTGAATTACAAAATTCTAAATGCTGAGCAGCAAATTCTTCCGGATTCTCAATTGTAGTGTACATGTAGTACAGTAACACTCTGTATGGTTTTGTATTTGACATTTTATTTTTACCACCTATCTAATTCGATATTTTAAAATCATGTATAAGTTAACGATCATATCGGAACATATAAGAATAAGAAAAGATATGTTAACTATTGTTCAAATAACTTTCTCCTATTTACAATGTTTTCCTATAAGTTAACGCAAATGAAAAACGAGATTACATCACAATCCAATAGAGTTGTGATGTAATCCCAATATATTATATAACATACAAATTGGTTTCCAGCAATTAATATGCTGTAATCCCTATTTTACAATTAAAAAAACAGCCTTTTCCATTCCATATTATAGGTTAATTTTCCTACAATCCCAAAAGTTATAACTGTATGTTAGCTATTTTATTTATTTTTATTACATAGTTATTTCAAGTACACCTTTTATTGTACACAGTCATATAATTTGCATTAAGGAAACATTTGTGTTCAAATAAAAAAATCAACTAAAACATCTAAATGTATTGAAATAGATAGTAAGAATAAATACAATAATTGCATCATGCTAAGAAACTAAAGGGGAAAACTACTATGAATAAAAATATAACAAAAGATGAACATGTCCCTTCTCAAAGTACAACCGTTCAATCTGCCCATCTAGCTTTAAGTGGTGAAACAAAGGGACTAAAAAGATTATTACCTTTTCTAGGACCTGCATTCATCGCATCTGTTGCTTATATTGATCCAGGGAACTTCGCTACAAATATTGCAGCTGGATCACAATATGGTTATTTACTACTTTGGGTAATTCTCGCTTCCAATTTAATGGCCGTTTTAATTCAGTCTC
Source organism: Bacillus cereus group sp. N21 (assembly GCF_016483395.1). Taxonomy (NCBI): domain Bacteria; kingdom Bacillati; phylum Bacillota; class Bacilli; order Caryophanales; family Bacillaceae; genus Bacillus; species Bacillus cereus group sp. N21. The sequence goes on along the minus strand of NZ_JAEHBX010000126.1, from coordinate 4,804 downwards.
TATCAGCGAAACTCGGGATTGCTACTGGTAAAAACCTTCCAGAAGTTGCTCGCGAACATTTCCCAAAACCCGTTTCAATTGCTTTATGGATACAGGGTGAACTCGTTATTATGGCTACTGATTTAGCCGAGTTTATCGGTGCTGCTTTAGGATTATATTTGCTATTTGGCATTCCAATGTTACCTGCTGCTTTAATCACAGCAATCGGATCATTCATTATTCTTGAATTTCAGCGCAGAGGCTTCCGCCCATTAGAAGCTGTTATTACAGGGATGGTCTTTATTGTTGTTGTTGCATTTGGTGTACAAATGTTTTATGCGAAACCAGAGCTAAGTCCCCTTCTTTCGGGACTATTTATTCCTAAATTTCAGGGTGTAGATAGTATTTTACTTGCAGCTGGGATTTTAGGTGCAACAGTAATGCCACATGCAATTTATCTACATTCTGCTTTAACGCAGCGCCGCGTAGTTGGAACAACAGATGAACAGCGCAAAAAGATTTTTCGCTTTGAATTCATTGATATCATTATTGCAATGGTGATTGCTGGAGCAATTAACGCAAGTATGCTAATCGTAGCAGCTGCCTTGTTCTTCAAAAACGGATTACATGTTGAAGATTTAGACGTTGCTTTTAATGAATTTAGCAATTTAGTTGGACCTGTATCAGCCAGCCTTTTCGGAATTGGATTGTTGGCTGCTGGTTTATCTAGTTCTTCCGTCGGTACAATGTCTGGTGATATTATTATGCAAGGATTTATCCGCATGCATATTCCTTTATATGTAAGACGCTTTATTACAATGATCCCGCCTCTTGTTATTATTGCTTTAGGAGTGAATCCAACTTACGCTCTTGTTATGAGTCAAGTTGTATTATCATTTGGAATCGCGTTTGCATTAGTACCTCTTATTATGTTTACAAGTAGCAAAAAAATTATGGGCGTGCTAGTGAATCATCGTATTACAAGCGCAATTGCCTGGTTAATTGCTGGGCTCGTTATTGCTTTAAATATTTTCTTACTGTATCAAACATTTACTGGACAATAAAGCTATTATGTTTTTGATTTTTATTTTATAAGATGCCATGATAAATCCCCTCTGCTTAAACAAAGGGGATTTATTTTAGGTTAAAGGTGAAATCACATCACCTATTGGTACCGCATTTCCATTTTTCACACGAATACCACCTTCTGGCATAGCGTGCCCATCAATATCCCGAAAATATAACGGTAAGCCTTCCGAAAGAAACATGCTCGTCTTGGATGGATCTTGCCGTTGATGATGAATATGTAAATGTGGCTCACTTGAATTCCCTGAGTTTCCAACTTGTGCAATGATTGCGCCTTCTGTTACATGTTGTCCTTCCTTTACTCGTACCGATCCTCTCTTCAAATGAGCAAGGATAAGGTATGTTCCTGTTTCATCTAAGCGTAAATATATGTGATTACCAGCCATAGAATCAAAATCATCAGTTCCTGGTTTCAAATCAGGTTCATCAGTATTAATCGATATAACTGTTCCAGAAGCCGGAGCTACTACCTCTGCCCCATATATACCGTAATCTTCTAATTTTGAGCTTTTTATTCCCGCTGGTGGAACGAGAAAATCATATGCCCAACGTTGATTTGGTGCCCAGGCGTGATAATTCGTTTCAAGTCGATTTCCTCCCCATCCTACTAATGCAGTTTGATTCAATGGAAGACGAATCGTTGCTTTTGGAGTTGCAGAATGAACATCTGCTGGGTAAGCGATTTGTCCTATCCCGACAAACCAACATGCTGGCCAAGCTCCAACTATAGATAAAACAAAAATAAAAATAATTGTTTTATCTATACGGCCTCTAAAAAACCAATTCCAAATAATTGTAGTCATTGTGATGATTAAAATAACGATAGAAAAGAAACTAAAAGCTTGTATTCCCCACCAAGCAAAGATAGATACAATGCCCCTAGCTAAATAAATTAAGCTCCAACCTATCAACAAAATTGCAACAAAAATAGTAAGTATAATTTTCTTCCACATATTATATCCTCCGTTTTCATATCTTCATTCGCTATGATACAAAACAGACTTTACGACATATGAAAGAAATACTTACGACTTTCTTACGATTCTTTTTTATATACAGGTAAAATGATTGTAAATGTTGTTTCCTTATTACTACTACATACTGTTATATCACCTTCATGGATCTGAGCAATACTTTTAGCAATCGCAAGCCCCATTCCTTTTCCACCAGTATGAGCATTCCTTGATTTCTCTCCACGATAAAATTTTTCAAATAGATATGGAAGGTCTTTGCTTGAAATGCATTGCCCATAATTTTTTATTTTTATTTGGACATTCATGTTTTCAACTAACATTTCAATAACGATTTTCTTTCCAGATTTTCCATATAAAATACTATTACTGATTACATTTTGCATTAGCCTTATCATTAATTTCATATCTACTTCAATTTGTACAGTTTGTTTACACTCAATGTCAAAATGCATCTTTTCCTCATCTAATTGCGGTACAAAATCAATCATGATTTGTTCTATTAATGGTTTAACTTCTACTATTTCTTTATATAACTGGATTTCCTTATAGTTTATATGACAATATTCTAGTAGATCATCTATTTGATTTTTCAACTCATAACTTTTTCGCTTTAGTACCGCTACATACTGATCGCATTCCTCTATGTTGGAATGAAGCTTACTTTCCACTAAATCAACATAACCGATTAAAGATGTTACGGGCGTCCGTAAATCATGAGAGATATTATGAATCATTTCATTTTTCATTTCTTGCGATTTTTTTTCTTTTTCAATTGATTCATTTAAATTTTCTACCATTCCATTAATATTTGTTGCTAATTCTCCAATCTCATCATTTTTTATTGTGGGTATATGTACTTCTAAATTACCTTTGCTTATCTGATTCACACCCTGATTGATTTGCTCCAATCTTTTCATCATATTCTTTGATAATAGTAGGAAAAAGAGCGAAGTTAAAATAAGAAAAATAACAAAATAAATAAAAGAATACTCTTCTTCAAATCTCGCAACATCCCCATAGATATTTCCAACCAAACTTTGGAATACTATAATGCAAATAGTAGAGAATAAAATACTACTTATAAAAACAAGAAAAAATTTCACCCTAATCCCTTGCAATAATTTAGTCTTCAATTTTATAACCGACTCCCCAAACATTTTGTATAATTGTTGATTTCTTTGGATCTTCTTCTATCTTGTTTCTTAACCTTGCAATATGAACCATGACAGTATTATTGCTTTCATGCGCTCTTTCTCTCCAAATACTTTCATATATTTCTTCTAATGTGAATACTCGATTTCTATTTTTAGCCATAAGATGCAATATATCATATTCTGTTTTTGTGAGATTAATTGATTTTCCATAAAGCAGCACTTTTCTAGATAATTCATCTATTTCCAAACCTCTAATTTGAATTTTGTTTTTATGTACTTCACTTGGAACTTGATTGAAATAGGTATATCTTCTTAATTGTGCCTTCACCCGTGCTACGAGCTCCATCATACTAAATGGTTTCGTTATATAATCATCTGCGCCTGTGCTTAGTCCAATAACCTTATCTATTTCCGTCGTTTTTGCACTTAAGAACATAACAGGAATATTATATTGCTCCCTTATTCTTCGGCATACTTCAATACCATCCATAGCTGGCATCATAATATCAAGAATAGTCAGCTGAATGTCATTCGAATCTAAAATATCTAATGCCTCTACCCCATTATAAGCTCTAAAAACTTTAAAACCGTCTTGTTTCAAGTGCACTTCAATTAATTGAACAATATCTGTGTCATCATCTACGATTAATATAGAATGCTGTTTCATAGTCCATCCTCTTTAATTTTATTTGAAATATATTCCACAAAACTATATTAACACGTAGCAAAAGAGAAGCTTCATTTTTTTAGCAAGTTTCCAAAGTTCTTCTTATAATTGTTTCTCTATATTTTTAAAATTCATTATTTACTGATTTTAATGTAGAATAATAAATAGATTTTAATTTTATACAAAAAGGAGTGGAAAAATGTTTCCGATATTAGAAACAGAACGACTCATTTTGAGAGAACTTACAGAATCTGATGCACAAAGTATATTAAATTGCTTTTCTAATACAGATGTATTACGTTACTATGGTCAAAATCCATTAAAAAGTATAGATCAGGTAAAACAAATCATTAGAAATTTTGCAGAAAGTTACAATGAAAAACATGGTATAAAATGGGAAATCGAACGAAAGGGGACGAAAGGCATTATTGGAACAATCGGTTTTCACGATTGGTCTTCTGAACATAAAAGAGCTAACATAAGTTATGCACTTTTCCCTGAGCAATGGAGAAATGGATATGCTACTGAAGCGGTCTCTCAAGTTATATCATATGGTTTTCATACACTTCATTTAACACGTATTGGAGCGATTGTTTTTCTTGAAAATGAATCATCCAATAAATTGTTAACCAAACTAGGGTTTAAAAAAGAGGGAGTTCTACAAAATTATATGTATCAAAATGGAGTTCCACATGATACAAACGTTTATTCTTTACTAAAATCTGTTTAATAGAAAGAATAACACAATCCCTTTACTTTAACTAAAATGTAATTTTCAAACTTAAATACAACATTTCCCTTGAAAAAGCTTTTTCTAGATTTGTTTTAAAATGATTCAAAAACCAATAAAAAAAGAGCTAATATTTCTGTGAACTGTACCCTATAAAATGGACAGTTTAATAAAAAGACCTTTAAAAATTAGGCACTTAAAAGATGGTTCCGGT
>NZ_JAEHBX010000125.1:0-7519 GCF_016483395.1 Bacillus cereus group sp. N21 | reverse complement strand
AAAGTGTCGGAAAAAATTTTTTGACACCCTTACAACGGCTCAAACCGTTGAAACATCAACATTTATAGAGGGAGGTTTTATTATCAAAGAAAAACATCGTAACATTACCCTCGCAATATTAGGATTATATTCCGTTCTGATCCTCTACTTTATGTTTCTTGGTTTCGATAGATTGGGATTAAAATATATTAACCATGAATATGAATTCCAGTTAATTCCGAGTAGTATTCCTTTGGGCTTGCCAAATATGGTAGATGGGGAAGATTTTAATCTATGGTTTTTTAATTTTGGAAATTTAACAGCATTCATACCTTTTGGGGTATTAATTCCTATGTTATATCGTTGTAGCTTTATTAGATTTATTACTTCATTCTGTATTTCTATTCTTATACTAGAAGTCCTACAAATGGTTACTTTTCTTGGTGGCTTTGACATTGATGATGTAATTGTGAATGCAATGGGTGCTACAATAGGATTTTGTGCATATAAAATAGGATTTCGCTCTAATAATACTTTGAAAAACTTTATTATTACAGGTGTAACAGTATTTATCTTGACATTAGGAGTACTTGTAGTTGTAGGTGAAATTAATAAATCATTAGAAAAGGAACAACAATCCCTAAAAAATGGAACCGTTATAGCGCTAAATCAACTGACAGAAAGTACTGGATATGTACCGAAAGTTAACAATTCCACTAGCTTTGAAGTGGCTCATAAAAAAATTGAACCTAAATTAAATATGTATAGTAGTAAAGGGACAAATTCTCAGCAATTTAAATACTTGTTAAAAGGTAAGTATGCAAAACTTTCGGGATATCTCGGTATCCCTGATGGTGCTAGCAAACATTCCGGTAAGATAATTATTTCTATTGATGGAAAAGATGTACAAACCATTCGATTCTCTGAAGAAAGCATATCTACATTCACAAGTTCTTTTGAGATAGAGCTGAATAAAGCAAATGAACTTAGTATTAAATTTATTGATACAGATGCATTGCTATGGGATGTTAAGCTTACAGAATGGAAAAAATAATGAATTGAAATCCACTAGTTTAGATACTAGGGGGTCACTATACATGCTCATCAACTTAAGAAATTAATTGTTCCCCAAAATAAAAAAAATGAACTAAATTTTCATGGACAACTATGAAGAGATAAAAATTTCGTTTTGGGGATACTCTAAAATATTAGGTTGATGGCGATGTGTGTATTTCCCGTAACAAAAATTTATATCCCACAAAGTTCAGATAAAACTACGATTTGATTTTACATAGATATGGGCAGTTTTCTATAGTTGTTATGTAATTACTATCAATAACAATTCGAATTTAATTTTAAAACGATATACAGCTCTGGATTCATTAGCGTAAACGAATCCAGAGCTGTACTATTTTATAAATAGAAAGCAGGAACCCGTTATGGATTCCTGTTTTCTGCTTTACAACCCTTTTTTGATTAGTGAGGATAATAGATTGATTTATAGGGTTTGTTACTATTTATAACATTTAAAGTAAAAATAAGAAATCAGTTCTGTATTTGACTTCTTATTTTTTAGGTTGTTGAGAATATTGAAAGTTTTAAGTAGACAGCATGTTATCTGGTTTCTTATTTTTATGTACTGTAGAATTTGTATCATATAGATTGTTTAATAAACGATTATACTCATTTCTTGTAATTTCTTTATTATATAATTGAATTAATAAATCTTTATGTTCTTTTGAAAAGGCCATTTTATCAAAAAACTTAGGATACATAGCACCATTCTCTCCGCTTCCTGTTGAATTTATGTTTTGTATTTTGTAACTGAGAATTAGAAAAGTCCCTATCCATCATTATAGATAGGGATTTTTCAGCTGCTGTTTTAGATACCGTTGTATAGTATAAACATTAGGTGTCTTTTAAAGTATAGCATAAAAATTATAATATATTTAGATTTCATATATTGTGAAATACAGAACCCCGACGGCTACCAAAATAATATCTTTCTTGAACTATTTCCCTTTAAAATATTGCATTTGCGATTCTCTTTACTCTTTTTTCTAGAGTTTAGTCTCATTTAGAAAAATGAATCTGATGAATAATTAGTTTAAAATTCAGCATTAAAGCAACTATCTGGAATCTAATTGTAATTCAGATTTGTCGTTTGTCAGTGTATTAGCAGAATTACAATTTCCAGAGTAGATAGCTCTTGCTTCATCACACGAATCAGATTTTTCACAGCCTATAAGTAGTCCTAATGTTATAAATGATAATAAAACCTTTTTCATTATAATGCACGCTCCATACTAATTAGAATGTTATAATATTCTTAGACCAAGCGAAATTATAACATGTATTTCCATTATAAAAAAATATGTATTGAATTAACAAAACTGAGGAAGGTCAGTTTTTGACCAATTTATATAATAGCCCTCACCATACCATGCCCGTCAACTTTAGAAATGGGTTGCTCACCAAAAAGAAAAAATAAGTTGAATTCTCATAAACAACTGTAAAATAATAAAATTTTCGTTTTGGGGTATTTGCTTTTCTTAACTTGATGGGCATGCGGTGAGACCCCGGATAGTCCTATTCCAACAATAAGAATAGTTTTTAGGTGGGCGGCTGTCTCTGCTAATGCAGAAAAAGCGGGATAAACCTATTTGGTAATTTTTCGTATGATTATAACCTACTTTTACACGTATCTCGGCTGAACCCCTAATTTTTATAATCATTTTAATAATTTCCTTCTGCATAGGATTTTAAAGTATAATCAAAGTCACCATCTGGATTATTACGAGCTGATTCTTGGATTTTAAGATAATAGTTTTTTTCTGCTTGTACTTTGTAATAAAAACATAGACTATAACCAAACCCCACAGACAGAAAAAAGGAATGTTTACTGTCTGTGGGGTTTTATCATTTTAAAGGAGCTTGGGGGTAAGCCTGTTTAATCAATTTTTTCTACCACATCTAAGCGAATTAATTTTAAATCGTCTGTTTTAATTGCACCTGTTGAAGTAGATGATGCTTTAATTTTTTCCATGTGTAAATGTATTTGTTATTTGTTATTCACGTACGTATCAAACCATAAATGGATATATCCAGCTGTAACACGCTGCGCTTCCATTAAACGTTTTCCTGTTATCGGTGTTACTTCTGCACGCCATTTATCAGCAGAGTCTTGTGATACAGCTGCTTTTAGAAACCAATTTTTCGTCTTATCATTAACAATTGATGGAAAATCAGCTTTTGCTGCTGATGCTGATGCATGAACCCACTCTTCTGGATTTGCACTTTTCCAATTCCAATAGCCATTTCCATCCGTTACTCTATAATTGTCTTTCACTGTATCAACGAAATTTTCATATTTTGAGTGGAAGCCAAATGGATGCGAAATGTTAGTAAAGTTTGCTGCATGCATAGGTTGGTTAACATCCCCTAAATAATGAAGTGATAATCCTAAATAGAAGAATGCATTTTTAAGATCTTTATTTTGATATGCTTCACCAGCTAATTTAAAATATTTTGCACCTGTTTGCTTTGCTTGTTTAGCAAATGGAATATATGTACTTTCTGAATCAGGATCATAGAAGTGTGAAGCAAATGTAGAATTATCATAGTATGGGTTTTCATAATCCGCAGAGTAAATACCTTTCTCTAGATCCGTACGCCATTCATTTAATAGCGCCGTCTCATTTGGCTTTACTACAGTCGTATTTTGGGACATAATATCCATGGCTCTGTTTACAATCCATAAATGAGAACTTACTCCTTCATTATGTATAGATTCTGCTGACCACTTTAGAGCAATTGGTGGATCTTGGTGACCATTTTCATGCGCAAACGCCACACTTTGGATAGGAGCTGTTAAAGCAATTACAGAAGCTATAGCTAAAATTTTTCTTTTCATAATTATTCCTCCAATTGATGTATAATTTAACTTTCCTTCATAGCGTGTTCTCTTACCTTATCGGAAGAGACATGGAATGCTAATAAGTACAGTTATATAAAGCTGAATGTAATGGATACCCTATTGTAAAGGTACTAATTCATAGCCAGCGTAGTCTTCAGGGGCAGATATTCCCCACAATTTGTCTTGATTTGCAAATGGTTGCTCTGAAGTCTCTAGCTGGAAAGTTGTTGTAACTCCATAACTAGATTGCTGTGGATCTGCATTATACCAGTCAGTAGGTCTACCAAGTTTATCTCTAAGATAATCCGTTTTACCTGTAACTAAATCTATTTCCTTCGAATTTTTTTTCTTAACTGTTAAAGTGCTTCTTGATTGGTCACTAAAATAGATCCAGCTTCGATTGCCTGCATTTACATATTTTTTTGTTCCTCCTGCATCAGCATTTGGTCCCCCAATCCACATTGACATTGTAATTGGAGTATTATTTCTTATATATCCATCACTCTCTACTCCAGCCGGCACTTCAAAATTGATAGGTGTACCATAATACTCATTACCTTTTGTATCCTTATGCTTTTCAGCAGCACCGTAATAAGACGAGTTTTTATATTGAATTACATAATGCCAACCCGCAAACTTCTCATAAGTTATTCCAAGTCTATTCTGACCTACGGGTGCTACTCGTTTTTCAAAAGGAATACCTGTCACCCACAAATATTTGTCTACTAGTATGTAATCTTTATTTGTGGTAATTGGATCCCCATAAACATCAAGTATACGATCGTCCTCAGCTGCATAAGCAGAATTTGTAGGAAAAATAGTTACGATCAAACTAAATAGTAATAATAAAAACGTAAGTATAGGTAGTTTTCTTTTCATAAACATGTCTTAATTTCTCCTTATTTTCACGAATGGTTTTACCACTTGTGCACATGATCTACTAGTAAATCAACCTCATCCTATCTAGCAAATCTTTCATTTTTCTTTCATAAATGTTACAAAAGTCTTTCAAAGGTCTGACTTCTTTGTTGATGAAACTAACACACAAAAAAGGAAACCTGCATGTTTATTGGCTTCATAGATCACTCATTCAATAACATAGATATAAATATGCAATTTTACATATTGGAATGTAATGATGTCTTTGTAAACGCTTACCGAAATAAAAGCATGAAGATGTACCACATCTAAACACCAAGAAAGAGGAGAAAATAATATGAAAATCGCAATGGCAGTTTTAAAATTTGTAGGTGGATTACTTCCATTCGTTCAAGAACTTTTAAAAGCATTTATGTAAGTTCATTATATTTTGAATCGCAACTTCCAAGCTGAAAAACCAAATAAAAAATGGATTACAGATATTACAGAGTTTAAATTATTTGGAGAGAAGTTATATGTATCACCGGTGTTGGATTTATTTAATGGCGAAATTATCACGTATACAATTGGTTCAAGACCAACCTATTCACTTGTTTCAACGATGTTAGACCAAGCCTTTGAACGTTTAACAGACGAGGATATACTCCTTATTCATTCTGATCAAGGCTGGCACTATCAAATGAAACAATATCGTCATTCTCTCAATAAACGTAGCATTACCCAAAGTATGTCACGTAAAGAGAACTGTTATGATAACGCGGTTATTGAAAATTTCTTTGGCATCATGAAATCAGAATTTCTGTATCGAAAAGAATTTGAAAGTATAAACCATTTTAAGCAAGAACTAGTAAAGTATATAGAATACTATAATCATAAAAGAATTAAGGCAAAACTAAAGGGCATGAGCCCGGTACAATACCGGGCCCATGCCCTTTAGTTTTGCCTAATGAAATAACCTGTCTAACTTTTTGGGGTCACTTCAATGTAAGGTGACCCCTATTAAGGAACATATACGCTCTATGTTGGGATTTAAGTCATACCAAACAGCTGTGTCTATCTTGAGTGGTATGGAAGCGATGCATATGGTCAAAAAAGAACAAATTGATTTACGGAATCAGTCTGTCCAAAATCAGAATAGTTTTATCCATCAGCTGTTTGGATTAACGGTATAAGGAAAGATTCAGGTAGGAATCCTTGCTTTTTTTTAATTTATCATCTTTTTGCACCGGAACCACAATTTGCGCTCAAATTGAACTTACCAAAAAAAGCTGCTTCATCAGCAGCTTTCTCCCTATCTATTATATTTTCTCTAATTCACTACCAAGAAACTTCGCAATCTCTAGCATACCGTATTTCCCAACAACTGCTTCGGCGTCAGCATTGTAGTTTGTGTTTGTATTAATGTCATAAGTGAAAATTTCACCATCGGCATTTCGAATAAACTCAATGCCCGCGATTGCGATATCATTTGCAGCCAAAACAGCCTCATATTTTTGAATAATTGGGTCATCAAAGCCCTCAATAATTTGAAACTTCGGTTTTTCCGGGGCTTTCTCTCCAACAGGACAGAACAAATCGCCAATTTGACAAGCATCAGCTGGGCACAATTCAAAGCCTTTGGATGTATCGACTTGAACTGCATATACAAATTTCCCGCCTACAAACTCACAACGTGTAATGTAAGGCTCAGGAGATTGAATGTATTCTTGAATTAATGTAATACCATCTACTGGCTCTTCAAATGCTGCACTTTCTACGTATTCTTGTAAAGAAGCATCAGACTGAAACAGTTGAACACCTAGTCCTTTTCCAGCACGGTTATGCTTCGTAATAAATAGACGTCCTTCAAATTGCGTTGCCGCTTCTATAATATGATCCTTACCAACAGCTGCAATTGTCTTAGGTGTCCGGATTCCTTCTGCATTCAGTGCCATATATTGCGCGACTTTACTTACTTCAAGCTGCAATGCTCTGCTTCCGTTGAACACTTTTCGATTATGCCTCTCTAACCAAGCAAGGACAGCACCCGTAAACTCTGGTGCAAAGCGGTGATTTCTTGTGTGAGAAGAAGCGCTCATACGGTTATAAAATACGCCCTGCGGCGGAACAGACGAAAGATCAACATTCCCTTTGTCCAAATGCCATTCTTCATAAGGAAGACCGAGTTCTTCTAATCTTCTCGTTAGATGTCTTGTCCACTCTGTGTTTTCATGAATAACGTGAATCTTCTTCAAGGGAATACCTTCTTTCTAAAATGTGATTATATTCATTATACTATTTTTGGTAGTCTGCAAAATACTAATTTTACAATAATTTAATCTTAATACAAGAAAAAACGAAAGACAATACGAAGCGCCTTTCGTTTTCTTACTAAATGACAAAGTCCTCCGGTATAAAGTGAAACTTTAATCGGATATACTTCTCTTGGATTTACTCCTAATATATCAATCACTTTAGTATCAGTATCTCTTTTGATTTCTCAGATTTCTTCGATCATTACTACATTCTTATACAAGTATTTTCAATAATAAAAAAGAAATAGCACCGAAATCCCAAAAACCCCCAATTTTATTTTTTAGAGTAAGTTGAGGGTTTTTGAACCAGAAAGGTATATTTTTAACTATAAAAACTATGACAAAATTTATCCGGTTTTCCTTTTTGCCTACTTGCTAAATTCAGCAAGTAAAATATTTTTAAAAGGGTCAGGACTGTTAGCTTTACCCATGCTGTTCAAATTGACGGCCA
>NZ_JAEHBX010000124.1:0-7596 GCF_016483395.1 Bacillus cereus group sp. N21 | reverse complement strand
GGTAGTTGGGACCTTGTCCCTGTGAGAGTAGGACGTCGCCAAGCAAAAACCTAAGTCGTTTCGACTTAGGTTTTTTTTATTTAATAAAATAAATGCTTTGTGTACCTAAGTATTTATTTTATTTTTCTTCATAGCTGTTCATAAATTTTCTTCTTCATTAGAGATAATAAGATAAGGTCATCACCTATGCGTTTTTTTGAATCATAGGTGATGACCTTGTATTTGAAAAGTGGGTATGTTTATTTTTTTACATCAATGAGTTTAAAACGTTCACAAACGAGTAGCATATCTTCAGAAAACTCATGTCCAAGTGCATTCAATTCTTTGGTAAAGAACTTTCTGTGGGTATCTTTCCAGTAGTCATAAGTTCGATCACCTTCGCCTTCTGCAATGGCAAATTCTTCGGGAACTTCATTCATTGGTGTTACAGTTACTTCTATTGTTTTAATAATGGCTACAGGTTCATCCTGGCTATTTAAGATAATGCTATAATCATTTGTCGTAGGAAGCGGCTCATTGTCTAGTTCATAGAAGATATGACCAGAGCATGTTGCTGTTTTCACGCCATCAATTACTAATTGAGCAAGATAGTCAGGAGATGCTCCGAACTGCCATGCACTGACAGATTGAGGCTTTTCACTTTCCTTCCAATACTCATCCCAATACTTTTGTGCTAATTGGTTCATTTGTATCATTCACCTATTTCTCTATTATATAGTCAAATACATAATTCATTGCCATAAGGTTCTGGTCATCTATCCCTCCTATAAACCTCTATAATAACATTAAAGAATATTCAGAATTAATAGGTCAAGCTATTTTAAACAACTACCTAAGTTTTTAAGATTAGATAGTTTATTTCGAGTAATAAAACCAACGCTTTTTATGGAGAGTTTGTTTAACGTATCTTTTCGTCAAAATGAAGAAGGTACGTCTGTTAGGGTGGTATAATTGCAACTAACCGATTCTTCCATAGGAATATCGGTTAGTTGTTGTCTTTTTATAGATGATCTTTCTATAGTTAGAGCAATACGAAGAGAGTGAACACAATGGCTAACAAAATGCGGTAATAGGCAAATGGCTTTAAACCGATTTTTGCTAGTAACTTTAAAAAAGTTACTACTGCTAACATTGCTACTACAAAAGAAGTAATAAATCCTACTGCAAACATTGGAATATCATCTATACTTAAATGTTCCCAACTTTTTAATAAGTCTAGACCTGTTGCACCAACCATGACGGGAAGAGCGATAAGAAAAGAAAATTCTGATGCAGCGTTATAATTCACTTTTGCTAACAATCCTCCAGACATTGTGGATCCAGCTCTTGAAAAACCAGGATATACCGCTAAACATTGAAATAATCCAATTGTTAATGCTTGACGATATGTTAAATCATCTAATGAATAAGAGGTAGCTTCAGGTTTTTTAACTTCTGCAAAAATCATAAGAATAGCTCCTGCTACAAGTCCGATAACGACAGTATATGGCTGAAATAAGTATGTTTTGATTACATCATGTAATAGTAAGCCAACAACTACAGCTGGAAATACACCTAGGAAAACATGTAGTGCATTGAATTTTTTCTCTTTCTGCAAGAGAGGCTTAATGTTACATAAGGAAACAAGGCGTTTATGATATAAAACAGCAATAGCTAAAATTGCTCCTAATTGTATGACAATCTCAAATGTTTTTGCTTTTTCTCCCTCAAAGCCTAATAAGTGTCCGACTAATATAAGATGCCCAGTAGAAGAGATAGGCAAGAATTCGGCCAGTCCTTCTACAATGCCAAGTATGAAGGCAATGATTGTATCGCTCATGATTTGACTCCTATACAAAATATTAATGAAAAGCTACCTATGAAATACAATGTTAAGAAATAAATCTATTCATTTCTTTTTTAGTAAAAACATTAAAGTTGTATAGATGGAATATAAAATTATAACTGTTATAAAGCTATACATTGTTAGTGTAACTGTAACGGGAGCCCATACTGTAATAAACGACCAAGGTGCTCCAAGTAGTATTTTGGGGAGTTTTAAAAAGAATAGTAGTCCCCCTGCAACGACACATATATTTATGAGAAATAATATGAATTTCTTTTTGTTTAATAAAGTCCAATTTCGGCGTTTTTGTAATAACCTTCTTATAAGTCTTATGGTTAAAATTATAAATAATATACTTAAGCACGCTGTCGCAATGAATATTATGGTTGCTATTTTATCTACCTTTTGAAAGCTATCTATTTGCTGTGTACCGGAAATGTTCTTTCCGTTCCAGAGATCTATAACACCTTGACCAATTGATGTAGTAAATGTACTTTTCATATTTGCTAACACCGCTACGCCTGTTTGTTCATCCGGTTGCATTATAATAAAAGACGAAAAGTTTGGATTTTCTCCATCATGGAATACAATTTTTTTGTCTTTTTGTAAAACAACCCATCCGCTGGCATAGTAGCTATTATTAGCAACTGGTTTCACTGTCTTATCGGGGGTATGTGAATCCGAAATTAGTTGTGGATCAATGGAATCGTTTGTTTCAGTTCCTAATTGAAGATTCATCCATTTTGCTAAATCATTTGTATTACTGATAACATAACCTGCGGGTGTATTACCACGATAGATAGGTTGTGTATATGCATATGGTCTCATAAATCTTAATTTATACCCAGTAGCCATCTCATTGGATTGTCCTTGTAAGTAACCTACTAATGAATTTTTCATTCCAATTTGATTTAAGATGTTTTGCTTCATATAAACTTCATATGGCTTTTTTGTCACTTTTTCAATTACAAGACCTAAAATATCATAATTAATAGTTGCGTATTCAAAAGAGCTTCCTGGCTTATGATCCAATTTTGTGTGTTGTAATGTTTTGACGGTTGCTTCTAGTGCATCATTCTCTGTACTGATGGGAATATAGCTAATAGTGGTAGAAGGTATTCCGCTAGTTTGATAAAGCAAATGATTTAAAGTAATATTTCCTGGTTTATCGTTACAAGTTAATTTTAGCCATGGTAAAAATTTTGTAATATCGTCAGTTCTTTTTAGTAAGCCCTCTTTTTCCAATTGTAAAATAGCTAAACCTGTAAAAGCTTTACTTGTTGAAGCTAGCTCAAATAAAGTATCTTCATTCACGGGCTTTTTTGTTTTTAAATCTGCGTACCCAAATCCTTTTTGATAAATAGTTTTTCCTTTTTCGACAATGACTACTGATATTCCTGGTATTTGACTAAGCTCTTGTTGTTCTTTAATAAATTGGTCAATTTGTTGTATGCGTTGTTCTTTAGTTTGTTCACTTTCAGCAAAGCTAATTTGTGAGAATGGGATAAGAAAGACTAGTATTAAAAAACTGATAGAAAGGTAATGGTAGAGTATCTTCTTTTTATTCATCTTTAATAGCTCCTGTCCGTAGGTAATAATAGATGACAAAGTGGTTGAAATCTTTTATAGGGAGTGTTTAATCTATATAATCGGAAATTAGACCCACACCTCAGAATTACCAGCGGGAACAAAAGAGAGGTGTGGGAACAACTTTTAATAAAAGCCTGATTTTAAGTGGTACATAACGCATCTACTAATAATTTTTTTAATTTATCTACTTAGATTAATGAATATCAACCTTTTTAAAATAGAATATTGTTGTGATAAGGCCGATAATAGATGTAGCTGCAATGATGATATATGAATATTCCGGAGGATATGTTGGTTGCAGTTCGTTATTTACTATATCGATTGTTGCTGCCCAAGGAAATAAATCTTTGTGCTCTGAGTTTGCAGTCATAACATTTATCATCGTTATAACGATTGTTAATATAATAGGCGGAACATAAGTTTTCATTACAAGGGTTAGCAGTACAATAGGGGGCGATAAAATAAAAAGAAATCCACCGCACATTAAAAATTTCATTAAAGATTGCAGAAGTAATGAGCTACTGAAGCCAGAGAAGTTTCCTAATAATCCTAATAATAAAGTTAGTCCCCAAGCAACTATAGTTAGCATCATAATCCAAACAAATAGGAGGATGAATTTACTTATAATAAAGTTAATACGTGATACAGGAATGGTTAATAGATTTTTTAATGTATCTTCCGTATATTCCCGGTTAAAGAGATAAGCAGTCACTACACCGTATAGGGGGATTCCAATTATTAAAACGGTATATAGATTGACATCAGAGAACAGTCTATCAAATAGTATAGTTGGATTAGGATTTTTTGTTTTCATGTGTACATATGACGCTACTACTACCATAAAAGGTGCTACCGCCGCTCCAATAATACTAATTAAGAACATGTTAGAACGTTTTAATTTTAATAATTCTGTGTATAGTAGATTAACCAATTGTTCCACCTCCAACTAATTTGGTGAAGTAATCTTCTAATCTATCTTCGCTCATCATAATTTTTAATACTTCGATATCGTTTTGGACAAATGTTTTATTAATTTGTCCTTGTTGCCCAAAATGGGAATAGACGCGAATGTTACCCTCATCATGCACTTCATAATCCGAAATATGAAATTGATTTTCTAAAAGCATTACAGCTTTGTTATCGTTATTTACTTGGAATTCTAAGTATTTCCGATTTGTTTTTCGAAGTGTATCAAGAGCAATTTCCTCTAATAACTTTCCTTCATGAATAATTCCCATATGATCGACTAGCTGTTCGACTTCAGCTAAAATATGGCTGGAAATTAATATCGTTATATTTCTTTCTTGTGCTAAAGATTTAATGAGCTTTCGCATTTCTTTAATACCAATTGGATCTAAACCATTAGTTGGTTCATCTAATATTAACAGTTCTGGATAATGGAGAAGAGCCCTTGCAATTCCTAACCGCTGTTTCATCCCTAAAGAGTATTTTCCTACTAGCTTTTTTGTTTCATTCTGCAAGCCTACAATTTCTAGTGCTTCTCCAATTGCATTCTTTTTATGAACCCCGATTATCTTTGCATTAATTAATAGATTCTCTCTTGCAGTTAGGTTTTCATAGAACCCTGGCACTTCAACGATAGAACCGATTCTCCTTAAAATTTCTTTTTGATTCCGAAATGAATCTTCTCCGAATATTTCGATTTTTCCGCTTGTAGGTTTTATTAATCCTAGTAGCATTCGAATTGTAGTCGTTTTACCAGCACCATTTCGCCCGATAAATCCGTAAATCTCTCCTTGGTTTACAGTTATATTTAGATTATCTACTGATTTTTGTTTGCCATAAATCTTAGTGAGATTTGTTGTCTTTATAATTGCATTCATTTTGAAACACCTGCTTTCCATAAGCTCTTAATTACATGATAAAAAGGAGGATTTAACTGCTACTTAATCATTTCTTAACTGTTTCTTAAAAATGGTTTGTTTTGGGATAGAAAATCCAAATGTGGTTCTTTCCCACGGAATACTTTCTACCCATATTTTCCCGCCGTTTTTTTCTACGAGAGCTTTAGCGATAGCGAGTCCTAGACCACTCCCGCCATGAGAATGGTTCCTTGATTGTTCACTTCGGTACATTCTCTCAAATACATTATTTAAATCATGTTTTGAAATTCCAGGTCCTTTATCCCAAATAAGCAGCTGATATTCATTAGTGGTCTCTAAGAGTTTTATTCCTATTATCTTTCCGGATTTTCCGTAATATATAGCATTTTTCATGAGGTTACCTATAACTCGTATAAGGCTAAGATAATCTGCTGTAACGGGACAAGGTGTTTCTGGGATGCTAACTTGTAACTCTAAATCATGTTTTGTTAGTTCAGGTAAAAATTCAATTAAAGATTCTCTAGCAATTTCAGCAAAATTGAGAGGCTCTTCCTTCAATGGAAATTCATCTGCATCTAGCTTGGCCATATTAAATATTTCATCAACTAATTGTTTTAAGTTGCTTGATTTCTTTGAAATAATTTCAAGATATTCTCGTTTCTCTTCTTCTGAAGTAGCAATATCATCTTTTAAAGCATCAACATAGCCAATAATAGAAGTAAGGGGTGTCCGGATATCATGCGAAATACTAGATAGGAGCTGTTTTCTAGATTCATGAGATTTTACAGCTTCAATTTGTACTTTTTCTAGCGCGGTTATTAATTCATTTGTAGAAAAAATTACTTCATCCAATGAATGATCGTTATTTGTATAGAGTCTTGTATGTGTATTTCCCTTGATAGCACGTTTTAATCCGGTAACCATGGATTTTCGATTTTCGATAAAATGAAGTCTTATAAAGAAAAGACTGATTGTCATAATGAAGAGTGCAATAAATAAAGCTAATCTTCCTGTTTCTAATTGATTGTTACTTATATCTATAAATAGGAGTACCGTGATTGCTAAAAGTTGCAATAGAAGAAGATACAGAACTTTATCATTCTTCATGCTTCTCACCTACAAATTTATAACCGATGCCCCAGACGGTTTGGATGAATTTAGGATTTGAAGGGTCAGCCTCGATTTTCTTTCTAAGCTTTCGAATGTGCACCATAACGGTATTATCATCCTCTATATAATTACTATCCCAAACATTACGGAAGAGTTGTGTTTTTGTAAAAACTTGTTCAGGGTTTAAAGTAAAAAACTTCAATAATTCCAATTCTTTTCCGGTTAAAGAGATTTCTGCGCCATCTACGTTAACTGTGTACTTTTTCACATCAATTGTTAGCCCTTTAAATGTTAGGAGTGTTTTGTCCTGCGTGCTAGTGTTACTCCCTAACACGAAAAAACGCCTCATAAGAGCTTTTACTCTAGCGACCACTTCATGAATACTAAAAGGTTTTGTGATATAATCGTCTGCCCCTATGCTGAGACCTAAAATTTTATCCACTTCATGATCTTTAGCAGTAAGCATTAATATTGGGATGTTTGTTTTATCCCTAAGTCTTCTACATACTTCGATACCATCAATCTTAGGCATCATGAGATCTAGTATGATCAGATTATATTTATTTTGATTAAATAAATGAAGTGCCTCTTCGCCATTTATAGCGATATCTACTGTATATAATTCTCGTTCTAGATATTTTTTTAATAAATCTCGTATTTCTTTTTCATCGTCTGCTATAAGTACACGGATATCTTCCATATTGTCACCTGCTTCTAATAGAGTTTTATTAATAGTATAATTTGTATAAACAAAGGTTGTAGTATGGCTCGGTAATAAAAAAATACAATAGCTATCTAATTATATACTATTAATTGTTAAAGTAAGGTTATTAGTTTTGATGAAAGGAATAGGATGTATGGAATTGAGAAGAGGGAGATTATGAGTGATTGAATATAAGGGGAACTCCCCAAAGATAGTTTGAATAAGAGTGTTGTGAAACGGAAGTATATAATTTTGAATGTCTTCTAAAATAGAGAAATGAGTAATGAATTTGAAAGTTACTTGGAGAAATAGATTACTAGATAAAGGGACGCTCTTGTTTCTATCTATTGAAATTTTAATGTGTTTTTTCTCATAATATATTGATGCAAAAAGAGTGAATTAAATATATTTAAAAAAGGTATTGACGATTAGTATATTGAAGTGTAATATTATACGAGTCGCCGATAGCAACAACGAAAAACGCGACAAACGAAATAAAAAACTTAGTTGACATTGAAACATGA
>NZ_JAEHBX010000123.1:0-7600 GCF_016483395.1 Bacillus cereus group sp. N21 | reverse complement strand
CCCCTCCAAGTAAAAGTGTAACATCCATGTTTATTCATGGTCTTTTTACACTGTCTACCTTAAGGGGATAATATCAGCCTCTGTTTGTCTTTTTTCCTGTCCTATAATACAATGATGACAGCAAACTAACGTTCGTTATGTAAGTGAAAGGTGGGGATTACATGTCGCTTCGATTTGTGATTGGACGAGCCGGAAGTGGAAAAAGTACATTTTGTTTACATGAAGTGCAAGAAGAATTAGGGCAGCGTCCAAGAGGCGAAACAATTTTATATCTTGTACCGGAACAAATGACGTTCCAAACGCAGCAAGCTTTAATAGGTAATGAAGGAGTTAGCGCCTCCATCAGGGCGCAAGTTTTTAGTTTTTCAAGGTTAGCGTGGAAGGTCTTGCAAGAAGTTGGTGGTGCAAGCCGCCTTCATATTGATGAGGCTGGCGTGCATATGTTACTACGTAAAATTGTAGAAGCGCGTAAAGAAGGATTGTATGTGTTTCAAAAAGCAGCAGAACAAAATGGCTTTTTTGAACATTTAGGCAGCATGATTGCCGAGTTTAAACGTTATAATGTAACGCCATCGAATGTATATGAGATGTGGCAACAGTTAGATGCTCATAGTAGCGGTGATGAACAAAAATTATTAGCAAATAAAATGTACGACCTTCAGCTTTTATATGATGATTTTGAACGGGCTTTAATTGGTAAATATTTAGATTCAGAAGATTATTTACAGTTGCTTGTAGAAAAGCTTCCGGATTCTGATTATGTAAAAGGCGCAGAAATTTATATAGACGGATTTCATTCATTTTCACCTGGGGAATTAGAGATTATTAGACAGCTCATGATTTGCGGAGCAAGAATAACAATTACTTTAACAGTAGATGAAAAAACATTATCGCAGCCAACAAGTGAACTAGATTTGTTTTATCAAACAGTACTTACGTATGAAAAGGTAAAACAACTGGCACGTGAGGAGAAAATCGCAGTTGAAAGTACAATTTCAATGAGAGAACAGCCACGTTTTCTTTCGCCAGCATTGGCACATCTAGAAGCTGAGTTTGAATCTCGTCCGTCTAAGAAGTTCCAAAGTGAACCAGACATTACATTATATACAGCGGCAAACTTGCGAGCGGAAGTTGAAGGTGTAGCTAGGGAAATTCGCAGACTTGTTGCGGAAGAGGAGTATCGCTACAGAGATATTACGGTTCTTCTTCGTAATGGAGAAAGCTATTATGATGTAATGAAAACATTGTTTACTGATTATGATATTCCGCACTTTATCGATGAAAAGCGTCCAATGTCACATCATCCATTGATTGAATGCATTCGTTCTGCACTAGAAGTGATTAGTGGGAATTGGCGTTATGATGCTATTTTTCGCTGTATAAAAACGGAATTATTATATCCGTTGGATGTGAGAAAAGAATCAGTGCGCGAAGAAATGGATGAGTTTGAAAATTACTGTTTAGCATATGGTGTACAAGGAAAGAGATGGACGGCAGATGAGCCGTGGACGTATCGTCGTTATCGTTCGCTAGATGGAGTAAACGGAATGCAAACAGATAGCGAACGTGAAATGGAAGAGAAAATAAACCGCCTTCGTGATGTGGTAAGGACACCAATTATTCGTTTGCAGAAGCGTTTAAAACGTGCAAGTTCAGTTGTACAAATGTGTGAAGCGGTTTATTTGTTTTTAGAAGAATTAGATGTTCCTAAAAAACTGGAAGATTTGCGTATGCGTGCTGAGGCAGAAGGGAATTTTCTATTTGCAAGTGACCATGATCAAGTTTGGGAAGAAGTAATGAATCTTCTTGATACATTTGTAGAAATGCTTGGTGAGGAAAAGATGTCTCGTTCAATGTTTATCGATGTAATGACAACGGGACTTGAGGCACTTCAATTTGCAAATATCCCGCCTTCTTTAGATCAAGTGCTCATTGCGAACATTGATCGTTCAAGGTTATCGGATATTCGCGCGGCTTTTGTGATTGGTGCGAATGAAGGAATCATTCCGGCAGCCCCTTCAGATGAAGGGATGTTATCAGATGAAGAAAGGGAATTTCTCGTTACAGCTGGTGTAGAATTAGCACCAACAACAAGGCAGACGTTATTAGAAGAGCAATTTGTTATTTATCAAACAGTAACTCGTGCATCTGAGAAGTTATATATTTCTTGTCCCCTTGCGGATGAAGAAGGAAAGACGCTACTTTCATCTAGCTTTATTAAGAAAGTGAAAAGAATGTTTCCTTCTGTTAAAGAAGTATTTGTAACGAATGATGTGAATGATTTATCTCGTCAGGTACAAATTTCGTATGTAGCAACGCCAGAGGTTACCTTGTCATATGTAACGCAGCAATTACAAAATTGGAAACGATATGGTTTTGAAGGGAACCTTGATTTTTGGTGGGATGTTTACAACTTCTATGTTACATCGCCCGAGTGGAAGCAAAAAAGTAGTCGTGTACTATCTAGTTTATTTTATCGAAACCGTGCGCAGAAGCTTAGCTCAGTTGTAAGTAGAGATCTATACGGAGATAAAATTAAAGGAAGCGTCTCTCGCATGGAATTATTTAATCGATGCGCATATGCTCATTTTGCGCAGCATGGATTATCGCTGAGAGAGCGTGATATTTTCAAGTTAGATGCACCGGATATCGGCGAATTATTCCATGCAGCATTAAAGAAAATTGCAGACAAGTTACTTAGGGAAAATCGTACTTGGGCTGATTTATCGATAAAAGAGTGTGAGCATCTTTCTGCCATAGTAATTGAAGAAATCGCACCGTTATTACAAAGACAAATTTTATTAAGTTCTAATCGGAATTATTATTTGAAACAAAAGTTACAGCAAATCATTTTCCGTACGTCACTTATCCTTCGTGAACATGCGAAGTCCAGTGGATTTGTGCCAGTTGATTTAGAGGTTCCATTTGGTATGGGCGGGACAGGCTCACTTCCGCCGATGGAGTTTTCGTTGCCAAACGGTGTGAAAATGGAAGTTGTTGGCCGGATTGACCGTGTAGATAAAGCGGAAGACGAAAATGGTACCTTCCTTCGCATTATTGATTATAAATCGAGCACAAAAGCTTTAGATTTAACAGAAGTATATTATGGGTTAGCACTTCAAATGTTAACGTATTTAGACGTTGTTATTTCAAATGCGAATACGTGGATGAAAAAAGATGGAACGGCATCACCTGCTGGCGTTTTATATTTCCATATTCATAACCCGATTGTGGAGATGAAAGGCGACGCTTCGGAAGAAGAGATTGAAAAGGAAATTTTAAAGAAATTTAAAATGAAAGGTCTCGTACTAGGAGATGCGGATGTTGTTCGATTGATGGATAACAAGCTTTCAACAGGAAGTTCAGACATTATTTCTGCAGGTCTGAAAAAAGATGGTAGCTTTAGTGCGCGTTCTAGTATTGCAAGTGAGCAAGAATTTACAACCTTACAGCAATATGTACATCATACATTTGAAAACATCGGGAAAGACATTACAGAAGGTGTTATTGATATCGCACCGTATAAAATGGGGAACAAAGCAGCTTGTACATTCTGTAATTTCCGTTCTGTTTGTCAATTTGATGAATCACTTGAAGACAATCAGTTCCGTACATTAAAAGATATGAAAGATAGTGAAGCGATGGAGAAAATGAGAGAGGAGGTTGGCGAATGATAGAGAATTGGCCAAAGAAACCTGAAGGTAGTCAATGGACAGATGATCAATGGAAGGCAGTTGTTGCAGGTGGCCGTGATATTTTAGTAGCGGCGGCAGCGGGATCGGGAAAGACAGCTGTACTTGTAGAAAGAATTATTCGCAAAATTATTAATGCCGAGAATCCAGTAGATGTGGATCGCTTGCTTGTCGTAACGTTTACAAATGCAGCGGCACAAGAGATGAAAAACAGAATTGGTGAAGCGTTAGAAAAAGTATTAATTGATGAGCCAGGATCAGGGCATGTTCGGAAACAGCTCAGCTTATTAAATAAAGCATCAATTTCAACCATTCACTCGTTCTGTTTACAAGTGATTCGAACGTACTATTATATGCTCGACGTTGATCCACGTTTTCGCATTGCTAATCAGACGGAAAATGAATTGTTAAAAGAAGAAGTATTAGATGACATATTAGAAGAGGAATATGGAATCGAAGGAAATGACATTTTCTTTGAACTAGTTGATCGATATACGAGCGATCGTAGTGATGATGACCTGCAGCGTATGATTTTAGCGCTTCATACGGAATCGAGGGCGCATCCAGATCCAGAGAAGGGGCTGGATAAGCTTGTCGAAGCATATGATGTGGAAGGGAAATCAATTGAAGACTTAACGTATGCAACTTATTTATTAGAAGATGTGAAGTTTCAGCTGGAAACTGCTGAAAAGCATATTCGGAAAGCAATTGAGTTAGCTATGCTTCCGGATGGGCCAGCGCCTCGCATTGAGACATTACAAGCGGACCTTGTGTTACTCGGGACGTTATCTAGTGCAGCACATCAGTCTTGGACAAGTGTATATGAAGCGATGCAAAATGTTTCGTGGCAAACGTTAAAGCGTATTAAAAAGAGTGATTACAATGAAGAGATTGTCAAACAAGTAGATTCACTTAGAAATAAAGCGAAAGATGAAGTGAAGAAGCTACAAGAAGAGTTGTTTAGCCGGAAACCAGAAAGCTTTTTACGTGATTTCAAGGATATGCACCCTGTACTAGAAAAGCTTGTTCAGATTGTAAAAGTATTTACTGAGCGTTTTCAAACGATAAAGCGTGATAAAGGAATGGTTGATTTCACAGATTTAGAGCATTTTTGCTTACAAATTTTAAGTGAACGTACAAACGATGGCGAGCTTCGTCCATCACCAGTTGCGCTTCAATATCGGAATAAATTTGCCGAAGTACTTGTCGATGAATATCAAGATACGAACTTTGTGCAGGAGTCAATTATTAAGTTTGTAACGAAAGACTTTGAACAAGAAGGTAATCTGTTTATGGTCGGCGACGTAAAACAGTCGATATACCGATTCCGATTAGCAGAGCCTGGCTTATTTCTAGGAAAGTATAAACGTTTTACACCTGAAGGAATAGACGGCGGGATGAAGATTGATTTAGCTAAAAACTTCCGCAGTCGTCATGAAGTACTAGCGGGTACGAACTTTATTTTTAAACAAATTATGGGCGAAACTGTTGGGGAAATCGATTACGATGCTGATGCTGAACTAAAGTTAGGTGCGAGCTACCCAGAAGGAGAAGATGTAGCAGCCGAACTGTTATGTATTCATCAGTCTGAGGGAGAAGAATCGGTAGAGGGAGAAGACGGTGTAGAAGTAGAAAAAGCACAGCTTGAAGCACGTTTAATGGCGCAGCGAATTAAAGCGATGGTTGATTCAGGTTATGAAGTATATGATCGTAAAACAGATAGCATGCGCCCTGTGAAATACCGTGACTTTGTCATTTTACTTCGCTCGATGCCGTGGGCTCCGCAAATTATGGAAGAGTTAAAATTACAAGGCATTCCTGTTTACGCTGAGCTCGCGACAGGTTATTTTGAAGCGACAGAAGTGACCGTTATGATGAATGTGTTTCGGGTAATTGATAATCCGATGCAAGATATTCCGCTTGCTGCTGTGCTTCGTTCCCCGATTGTTGGGTTAAATGATGAAGAGCTTGCGATGTTGCGTGCTCATGAGAAAAAAGGCTCGTTTTATGAAGTGATGCGTTCCTTCTTACAAGGCGCGCCGCTTGAAGAAGAGGCAGAATTACATGGGAAATTACAATGGTTCTATAATCTCTTGCAAGGGTGGCGTGAATTTGCGCGCCAGCAGTCTCTTTCTGATTTAATTTGGAAAGTATATCGTGAGACGGGTTATTACGATTTCGTTGGTGGTCTTCCAGCGGGAAAACAGCGTCAAGCTAACTTACGCGTACTATATGATCGCGCAAGGCAGTACGAAGCAACATCTTTCCGCGGTTTATTCCGTTTCCTTCGCTTTATTGAACGTATTTTAGAGCGCGGGGATGATATGGGAACAGCGAGAGCGCTTAGTGAACAAGAAGATGTGGTTCGAATTATGACGATTCATAAAAGTAAAGGGTTAGAGTTCCCAGTTGTATTTGTAGCGGGGCTTGGGCGCCGTTTTAATACACAAGATTTAATGAAACGATTCTTATTACACAAAGATTTCGGTTTTGGATCACAGTTTATTGATCCTCGTAAACGAATTAAATATACAACGTTATCACAACTAGCCATTAAACGTAAAATGAAGATGGAACTAATTGCGGAAGAGATGCGCGTATTATATGTTGCTCTAACGCGTGCAAAAGAAAAACTGATTTTAATTGGTACGGTGAAAGATAAAGAAAAAGAAATTGAAAAGTGGCTTGACTCGCGTGAACATACAGATTGGTTGTTACCGGATTACGTTCGTGCAGGAGCATCTTGTTACTTAGATTGGATTGCACCGTCACTATATAGACATCGTGATAGCGAAATGCTTCTTGAACTTGGACAAGGAAATATACCAAATGAAATTTATGAATACGATGCGAGCTGGAAAGTGGAAGTGGTTGATGGTAGCACTTTACTTGCACCGGAACCAGTACAAGAAGAAAAGCAAGAATTGTTAGAAGCGCTTCGTGAGAAAAAACCTGTTCCTCTAGAAAGTGAACGAAAAGAAGAGGTGTATGCTCGTTTAACTTGGGAATATGCGTATGAAGGTGCAACAGCGCATCGGGCGAAGCAGTCTGTTACTGAGATAAAGCGGAATTATCAATCGGAAGATGGAAGTGATAATGCCTTTATTAAAAAACTTCGTACTCCTATAAAAACGCGTCCTCGTTTTATGGAGAAAAAGGGGTTAACTTATGCTGAACGGGGGACAGCTGTTCACGCCGTAATGCAACATGTTAATTTACAAAAACCGATCACGCTTGAAACCGTTCAAGAGCAAATTGCGGAAATGGTAAATAAAGAGTTACTAACATTTGAGCAAGCAGAAGAAATTGCGATTGATCGAATTGTAGCATTTTTTGATACGGATCTTGGTAAGCGTGTGTTAGCTGCGAAAAGTGTAGAACGTGAAGTGCCGTTTACGATGATGCTTTCAGCGGAAGAGGCGTATCAAGATTGGCAAAATCAGAGCAGAGAATCTGTACTTGTCCAAGGGGTTATCGATTGTATGATAGAAGAGGAAGACGGAGTTGTATTAATCGATTTTAAAACAGATACAATTGAAGGAAAGTTCCCAGATGGATTCGATCAAGCAAAGCCGATTTTAGCAGAACGTTATAAAGTACAGCTTTCATTATATGCGAAAGCGTTAGAGAAAAGTTTACATCATCCAGTGAAAGAAAAGTGCTTATATTTCTTTGATGGAAATCACATAGTACATGTTGATTAACAAAGTAAGTGAAACATACATCAAAGTATAAATGTGAAAAAGGGGAAAGATGTAACTCTAGGAAGGGAGTATGTAAAATGGTAACTTCCAAAAAAAGTTTAAGAACTTGTGATAATGGACACCAATACTGGTCTTACCCCCGTCAAGTGGACAGCTGTAAAAAAAGACTATGCAGCCATCGAGATTCGATATTCAATCGGAGCT
>NZ_JAEHBX010000122.1:0-7794 GCF_016483395.1 Bacillus cereus group sp. N21 | reverse complement strand
CCTCCAAGTAAAAGTGTAACATCCATGTTTATTCATGGTCTTTTTACACTGTCTACCTTAAGGGGATAATATCAGATTCCGTAAATCAATCTGTTCTTTTTTAATCATATGCATAGCTTCCACTCCTGCAAGAATGGATGTAGCTGTGCCAAAAGACTTGAACCCTAACATAGAACGAACACGTTTCTTAATAAAACGATGATCTTGTTCCACTATGTTATTGAGATATCTAACTTGCCTGAGTTAGATAAGAGAATTCGTCGTCATCTTAAGAAAACGAATGATTCTTGGCGAGTAGACGAGACGTATATTAAGGTCAAAGGAAAGTGGATGTATTTATATCGTGCAGTTGATTCAGAAGGAAACACCATTGATTTCTACCTAAGCAAAACAAGAAATCACAAGGCTGCAAAGCGTTTCTTCAAGAAAGCTTTGCAGTCTTTTCATGTCTCACAGCCTCGTGTGATAAACATCGATAAGAATCCCGCCTATCCGGGGTCACCATACATGCCCATCAACTTAAGAATTTTATAACACCCCTAAAACAAAAAATTATACATTTTCACCGGGAGATGCCAATTTTATTGTTTTGGGGTATTTGCTTTTCTTAGCTTAATGGCGATGTGGTGATACCCAATATAATTTTGTTTTACATTATATGTTAATTATTTCTGTATTAATATATAATGTTTTTGGTGGTTTATTTAAAACATATGAGATGTTTAGAAGGAGAATATATGAAAATATTACGGAGTAAAATTACTTGTATTGCAATTGGTGCAAATATTATTTTTTGTTTAGCTTTACTTGTGTATATGTTTTTTTATAATGAACTTATGTATCCTGACCAAAATTATGTAAATACCACACGTGATTCTATGTATATATTTTATGCTTTAATCATTCCATTAGTTATCTCTATTGGATTTTCAATTATTGCCTTATATAAAGAGAAAAATCAAAAAAAATATTGGTTCCTAATTTATTCTTTTCTATAGAATTTTTAATATTTACAGGTGGTTGGTTTCTTTTTATTTCATGGTAAATTTAATATGTATGGTGATCCCTATTAGAAGGAATAATACTTTTGTATTTTCCTATTTTTATGTTGATTTTACAAAAAATTACTTTTATAATGATTTTGAAAACAGATAAACCATTATAAAAGGAGCTGTTGAAGTGTTTAGAAAAATAAGTATGGCTATTGTTACTATGATTCTGACTCTTTCTGTAACTTTTTTTGGTAGTGATGCACAGGCTGATACTCTTTCGACAAATAATGATTTAGTATCAGAAGACAATTCTTCTGTTGTATTACAAACATCTGAAGGTAAAGAGGAATCCATTACAACACTTGCAACGAAATCATTACCTTGGGACTTTACTTATGAATTTGATTCGAATTTAGATGGTACTACTAGATTTTATTATGATTCTGATAAGGGCCGATTAAAGATACACATGAAATCTAAAAGTGATGCTTCAGGAAATTTTAAAGTAACACTAATGAAAGATCCAACAGTTGGTTGGGATCATGCAGTTTCTCATACAAATTATCCAAGGAATAGTTCGAAAGGAGTTATTTTTACTAATCAATATGGAGGATCGAAATTGTCTTCCGGTTATTATTGGTTAAAATTTGAAAATCCACATCCATGGCCTGATATAACAGGGTCAGGATCTGTTTATTATACTCGTTAATATAAATACGAAAAAAGAAGACTTAGAGAGAAGAACTAAAGAGAGCACATATGCTCTCTTTTTTCTTTTGTGCTTCGACAGAATAGGAGGTACATCAACTTAACATTTTGAAGTATCCTCAAAATAAAAAAATGTACTATCAAAGGTAAATATAGAATTAGAATGTAAAATTTTAATAATTAGTAATGTAGAAGCTTTCAATTAAAATTGGTACAATAATAACCAAGTATTGAAATCAAAAACAGAACTGTATTAAAAAGGAGATTCTATACTATGGAGCAAATTATTTCAAACAGTAAGGACGGATCTACAGAGATATATTATAAATTATTCTCTATATTATCTTTGTTAACTTTTCATAAGATCACATCCATTGAAAAGAAAAAGAAAAGTCTTAAGCTTTCCCTCGAAAATGAATTGGAAAATTTAACGAAACATAATCCTTATAAATTATAATACCGTTCCCAAAAATTAAACTCTACAAGAGAATTTATTTATAGGATATTATTAAACCAATATAACCTCATATTAACTTGACCTTATAAACGCTATTCTTTTTGTAGAAATATACAGAAAGGATGGC
Source organism: Bacillus cereus group sp. N21 (assembly GCF_016483395.1). Taxonomy (NCBI): domain Bacteria; kingdom Bacillati; phylum Bacillota; class Bacilli; order Caryophanales; family Bacillaceae; genus Bacillus; species Bacillus cereus group sp. N21. The sequence goes on along the minus strand of NZ_JAEHBX010000122.1, from coordinate 5,510 downwards.
GTTTGTTATGAATCTTTCGATTCAAGGTGAACTACAATTATTTGCTGAAGAATTATATGAACATCTTACTCCTTCACTTTTAGAAAACCTTGCTAGAGAACTAGGGTTTGTACAACGGAAACGGAAGTTTTCAGGTCATGATTTAGCTATTATCTGTATCTGGATTAGTCAACGGGTAGCGAGTGATTCTTTAGTGCGACTGTGTAGTCAACTTCATGCAGCTACAGGAACTCTTATGAGTCCAGAAGGACTCAATAAGCGTTTAAATAAGAAGGCTGTTTGTTTTTTAAAACATATTTTCTCCATATTATTAAAAAATAAAATTTGTGAAACATCAGTGATTCCAAGCTCTTCAATCACCTATTTTCAACGAATTCGCATTTTAGATGCAACAATTTTCCAAGTGCCAAAACATTTAGCTAATGTGTATCCTGGATCAGGTGGGTGTGCACAAACAGCGGGTATAAAAATTCAGTTAGAATATGATTTACATAGTGGCCAATTTTTAAACTTTCAAGTTGAACCGGGGAAAAATAATGATAAAACCTTTGGAACAGAGTGTTTAGCGACATTACGTCCTGGAGACCTCTGTATTCGGGACTTAGGCTATTATTCACTGGATGATTTAGATCAAATGGATCAACGTGGTGTGTATTATATATCACGACTCAAATTAAACAATATGGTGTATATCAAAAATCAATTTCCTGAATACTTTCGAAATGGGACAGTAAAAAAACAGTCTCAGTACATCAAAGTTGATTTAGAACAAATTATGAATACCTTAAAACCGGGGCAAATCTATGAAATAAAAGATGCTTATATTGGAAAAGATACAAAACTATTCACTCGGGTGATTATGTATCGATTAACAGAAAAACAACTTCGTGAACGTAGGAAAAAACAAGTGTATACGGAGAGTAAGAAGGGCATTACATATTCAGAAAAAAGCAAACGATTAGCTGGTATGAACATATATGTTACCAATACACCTTGGGAGATTGTTCCGATGGAACAAATACATGATTTTTACTCTCTTCGCTGGCAAATAGAAATCATCTTTAAAACTTGGAAATCTCTATTCCAAATTCATCATTGGAAAAATATCAAACAAGAGCGATTAGAATGTCACATTTATGGAAAACTAATTGCTATTTTTCTATGTTCTTCTACTATGTTTAAGATGCGACAGTTGATTTTACAAAAGAAACAAAAAGAATTAAGCGAATATAAAGCCATTGGAATGATACAAGATCATCTATACATCTTGTATCAAGCTATACAACAAAACACTCAAGAAATAACAAAAATCTTGTGCCGTTTATTCAACCTTTTACTGAAAAATGGACGGAAATCTCACCGATATGAGAAGAGAACAGTCTTTGATATCCTGGGTGTTATTTATGAGTATAGTGGATTGGAAAAACAAAAGAAAATTGCATAATTTTTGAAATTTGGTTGATTGAGGTTTATTTGGCATGCTCATTTTTAAGGACAAAAAGTGTTTTAAGAGTATTTAGTTTATTTGAACAAAAGTCCATTTTGTTTCCATTCTTAAGTTGATGGGCATGTGTAGTTCACCTTGAATCGAAAGATTCATAAAAAACGCCACCCTTTCTGTATATTTCTATAAAAAGAATAGCATTTTTTATATTAGATTAAATAAAATATTAAATTATATTAAGACCCTTATGTGTTGGTTGAACACTTATTATCCTCATATAACGTATTAACAAGCTGTTTTAAATTTTTGATGAATAATAGAATCTCTTGACTAGACATTCTAGCATGTTGAAGATGAAATATGTTGCCTTTTCCGATTTCTAACTCGTTTGAATTCAATGTAATAGGGATATTCCTAAAGACATGCCATGGAAAATACAAGTGTACAAAAGTTTCTCTAAAATATATCCCCGATTGACAAATTAATACGCCATCCGATCCTTTACTCAAATTACCAAGGACAGAGGTGTCTAAAAAAGCCATGATTTCTTCTTCTTTTGAAACAACATATCGTGCCCAAATTTCCTTTAGCTTTTTATCTGAAATATGATTGTCTACAAATAAACCATTATTAGGTTCTAATAATTCATCGTACGTCTCAAACAAAGAGCAGATTGATTTTATCTCGTCAATTTTTATAACTGGATGTATATCATTTTGCTTTGAATTGTGGAACGAATTTGTAAGAGCTATAAGTAATTCTTTAAATAACTGCGGTGGATAATCACTGCCATTAATATTAAAACTTTTTTGTGCATCAAAAGATAAAAAACCGTCTTTATCAATTTCAATTTGTTGCACTTCATTTAATTTATCCCATTTCATATTTCCTTTACCTAATAACCAATTTTTCCAATATAAACCCGAACTTGTAAAATAAACACCATATTTTCCTGAACCAAATAAATTGCAACTTAAAAAAGCAATAATTCGATCATTCGTTGGTATAGAGAAACGTTTTTTTGCAATTGATAAAAAATCTTCAGGTATTCTAGTAACATAAAATCTAGATTGCTGATATTCTAAACAAATATCAGTTAAACGATTAATATCTATATTCAGCATGATAATTCTCCATTTCTTATATATTTTTGATATGTAAATTATAATATTATCAGGTAAATATTAACACTTAAAATCCGCTTAAATTGAGAGGCACTCTATTGAATTCTAAAATAAATTTGTGTTAAATTGAAAAATTTATTATTTATTTTTACCGTTTTGGGGTAACCTCTTTTCTTAAGTTGATGGGCATGGGGTCACCATATCATTTTGGGAAAATTGTACGCTAAGGACTACAGAACCTTATCATTACAGCATTATTTAATGGTTAGTACCTGTTCAGAAAGATAAAAACCTAAGTTTAATTGAACATTGATTTGTTTACACACTTTATGAACACAATTATAGCTATAATATGTTGGTATTATTGAGTTTTACCCTCTGTTCATAAACATAAGATTTTCTGAACAAATATCTCTTAGCGTACAGCAAAAGGAGGTAATTATGACAAAAATGTGTCTAAACGTACAGAATTCCCGGAATGATATGGTGAGGCCGTATAGATCAGTCTACAAGCATTCCCTTGCTATAAACATACTTTGTTTTTTAGCATTTTTTTATATTGAACTAAAAAGTAACTATTATTTATAAAACATGTAGTTATTATTAAAAAATAATAATATTCCTTAATAATATTTCACATTATTAAAGAATATATCTTATTACACTATGATTTCCCTATATTTCCATGCAATTATGCATATACAAATATAGGGAGTCGGTATGTGAAATGTTATTATGTTATATCATTAAAACTTTTCACTTGTCGAATTTTCTCTATAAATTATAATAATTATATTTTAAAGAGAAATACTAAATTATTTTTTTTATATTTTTGAAGAAATGATTTTATTAATATAATTGTTTTTTAATCAATAAATTTTTATATATAAGATTATATATGTTTCCAGTGGTATTTTATGATTTACATAGAAAATACATAGTGTTTTAATAAGTGTATAAGGTTCTTGCATTCTATAAGAGGTAAAAGAAATAGTATTTTACAAATAAAAAATGACCTGTATTTCTTTTATATTTATAGTCTAAGCAAATAATTTTATAGTAGGGCATTATGTACATTTTATTATCTTAAATCAAATAAAAAGAGGTGTCTAGCATGAAAAGACAGAAAATTAAGAAGGTTGCAAAAGTTATACCTGCAGCGTTTGTATTAAGTTCAGCTTTATTTGTAGCACCAGGATTTTCTTCAGCGGCTACTGATACTCCTACGAATGTAGGGAATCTTCCAGTAGTAATTAGTTCTCAAGAAGCAAAAGCTCCTATGACAGCAGAACAAGCTGAAAAAGATAAACTTCCTATTCCTAAAGCTCCTGTAGGACCTTATCAAGAATTTCCTTATGAGGCTTATTCTACTACACAATATGGAGATGTAATTGATTATATATTTTTAGATGTTTATCCAGAAAAGGCTATGACAGTGTCAACATCAAAGATGTTTAATTCTCCAGATATGATAACGGTATTACCTGATGGTACTCGAACTGCTGAAATTAAAGATCATTATAATGTAGATTTAACACCAGGTAAATTAGCTTATAGTGTTGGTATAGCTAAAAATAGTGAGTTAGGCAAACAATTTCTTTCGGATACAAAGCTTAAGAAAGATATTTATTGGAAATTAATTGATTCTAATATTGTAGATAAAAACTCTGGCTATCATTGGAGTAAATCAGTAACAAGCGGTCTTTCTAAGTCTAATACTGTTGGTTTTGCTCTTACTGTTGGAGTTGAAGCAGGGCTTGGAGACGCTCTTAGTTTTTCAACTTCGTTAACTACTAGTTTTGAGCATAATACTACAATAACTACGGAGGATTCAGTAGTTAAAACATTTGATTTCAACCCGAGACCTGATTCCGTGCATGCTCAATATCGAACTGCTCTATATCAACAATTGGCGAAATATTCAGTTCAACCAGGTTCTCAATTACAAGGTCTTATTGATACTTGGAATAAGGCAGAAGATTTTCCTTTCCAAGTGAAATTGAAAAAAGAATTTACTTATCCAGTAGATGTTATATTAGCACTTACATCTAAGGAAAAAGAAGAACAAGAATAGTTTATTATAATTTTTAACAAAGCTAGCATTTTGCTAGCTTTGTTTTGTTTTTAATAAGTATTTTATGTGATTAAATATAAAATGTATCTAATATATTATCCTTTTCTTCTTTATTAATTCCAATATATTTAAGTGTGATTTTTGGTGTGCTGTGATTCAAGATTTCTTGCAACATGGCTACATCTTTTGTTTGTTTATAGAACCAATAGCCGAAGGTTTTTCGCATGGTGTGAGTACCGATAGACTCTACACCGGCAAAATCTCCGGCTTTTTGCAATTGTCGATAAGCTTGGATCTTACTAATGGGTTGATCTCCTTTTCGTGAAGGGAATAACCAGGTATTTTCTAGGGTTTGAGCATATGAGTATATCTCATCAAAAATAGAAGTAAGATTAATCATGCGTTCTTTCTTTGTTTTTCCCTCTTTGATTTTGAATTCGTTTCTCTTTTTCCGTTTTAATTTTACTATGGTTTGTGTTTCAAGTTGGAGTAGATCGCTGATACGTAATCCTGTATTGATTCCAATTAGAAATAGAATATAGTCTCGTTCTGAACAGTGGCGTTTTAGGGCCCATTTCATATCTTCGATTTGTTCTTTTGTTCGAATGGGTTGGACATCAATGAGATGTGGTTTTTTGTTCATGGATTTATGACCTCTTTATGTATAGTGTTTTGAATGTATACTTTTATTATGTATTTTGAGGATATCAGGGTAATTGGATTGAAGTCAATGAATTTAGGGTGCTGAATGTAAACTAATATTCAAAAATTTAAATTCAAACTAATTATTTGCAATATATTATTATTTTTATTTATATTGTTATAAAGAATTACATAGAGTAGATATTTTTAAGGAGGTATATATGTC
>NZ_JAEHBX010000121.1:0-7903 GCF_016483395.1 Bacillus cereus group sp. N21 | reverse complement strand
GACTTATAGCATAAAATACAAATCCGCTAAAAATATATGCGCTATATTCTCTTTTATTTTATCTTTGCACCAGAACCTTTTAAAGCACCCCCATAACAATAATAAAGATTATTTTTGGATTTCAATGAGCATCTGTTTCTTAAGTTGCTTATTCAAAATCTAGTTATCTCTATCCCCAATAAAATGATTTAGTAAATTTACAGTAGAATAAATATCTTTGATATCAACCATTTCAAAAGGTGTATGTGTATAACGAGTTGGAATACCAATAAGTGCTGAAGGAATACCACTATCAAAAAAAGCGATTCCGTCAGAGCCATAATTACTATAAATACCAATTTGATAAGGAATATTATATTTTTTAGATGTATCCTCTAAACCCCATGTTATTTTAGGATCATAATGAATAGCACCATCCTTATAAACTAGCGTCGGCCCACCACCTAATCTAGTAGGATAATCTTGTTCATTTACAGTTGGTATGTCTCCTACTAAACCAATATCTAAAGAAATTGCGAGATCGAAGTCCATTCTTGAACCTAGAGCATAAGCGCCATGAGCTTTATTCTCTTCTTGCACTGTAGCTCCATACCATACTTCATAATTTAAATTGGAAACGTCCATTTTCTCTAAAAGGAGATCCATAACCAAAAGCCCAATCCGATCGTCAAACGCTTTTCCAATAAGCTTATTTCCAACCTGAGTTAATTCCCTTTTCCATACTACACTAGAGCCAATATGAACTCCTAATTTTTCTACTTCTTCTTTACTATTAACCCCCATATCTATAAATAGGCTATTAAAATTTAAATTTCCAGCCATTTGCTGCTCGGTAAGGACATGACCAGTAGATGTAGCAAAAATTCCTGTTGCTATATTCCCTGTTCTACTTATCACTTGAGCTAGTTGCCCTATCATATGTAAATGATTAGGACCAGATCTATGTGCTTCTTGCACTGGATCAATCAATAAAAAGCCATCAGGGGTAATATACCTTACTATAAATCCAATCTCATCCATATGTGCTTGGATTAATAATTTAGGACCCTTCCCACCAATTTTACAAATTAAATTTCCAACTTTATCTTCAAAACATTCCTCTGATTTATTTATCCAACGTTTCTTTAACCAATTACTGATTATATATTCATGACCAACAGGACCAGGTAAGCTTACTAATTCTCCTAATGTTTTAGAAATGCTTTTCTCAATTACATGTTCTTCTACATTTAGCATTATTAAATCCCCCTATTTTTACTGATTTATTTAAAATTAATTAACTTGAAGCTCATGCTTAAACCAAAAGTTTTCACTAATAGCAAAGGTTAATTCTTTATTTATAACTTGATGCCACCAATTTTTAGGAGTATATATAATCTCACCTTGATTAAGTTCTATATAGTAAGGGTTTGCTTTTAAGATAATTTCACGTTCTTCTGGAGTTGGATTAAAAATATTACAATCTATACTCGCTAAATATTCCATTTCTTGATCAAATTCTGGGCTGAAAAATACCCATTTTTTCTTTCCGAATATAACCGCATTCCAATTGTGTGTTGCTTGGAAATCTTTATGTAATGGGGTTCCAGTGTTCGTTGAGCCTAGAAATACCCATTTCAATTCTTTGTCTCCTTTTTTCCTAACTGTTTGCTCTGTTAAAAAAGATGGAATACTATACGCTAAAGCGATTTCTTTATTCCCCATAATAGAGAAAGGCCAATCACAATACCACTTTTCTTCATTTCCACCCTCTAGCAATTGGATAAATTTAGAGAGCTTTACTGTATAGACTTTCTTTTTGCCTTCATAATCAGACTTTCTAATTACAACTTCTTGCTCTCCAAATTTTTCATTTAAATATTTCAAATCCCAATTGTAGCACTCCCAATCATTCACAAGATTTATTAAGATAACAGGTTTCTTATCCGCAAACTCCTTCATAAATCTTTCGTAAGTTAGATTCTTGCAATCAATTCTTTCAATCATTGACCTCACTCTTTCAATGTTATATTGGGTAAATATCTAACTCTCTAAAATAAATATGTGGCGCACCTTGAGTTACGCTTAAATTATTTTGATTGTTTTTATCACAGCCAAATACTGGATTGAAAATTCGTAATTCATTACTACTACCAACGATATTCTTTGCAGCCTGGAACTTACAACCTTTAATATCAAACCTTCTAATAATTAAATTACTTAAACTTCCATTTTTGATAATAATCCCATAAGATGGTCTAATTACAAAGTTTGTCCCTATTGATCCCCCTCCCCATGAACCTTTACAAAAGAGACCATATTCTATTTTTGATATTAAATCATTGATATTCTCATTACCTTTATCCATATATGTTATGGACATACGTGGAAGAATAATATCGTTATCTGAAACTTTTCGACCATTACACGAACCTTTTGCTTGAAGTTTCTTTTTCGTTTCTGAACTATGAAGTAAATTACTCCAAATACCATCTTTAATTATTTGGGTACAAAAAGCTTTCTCTCCTTCATCATCCATTCTGTAATGAGCTTTATGCCCTATTAAAGTCGGATCATCATATACATTAAACTTATAATCAGACCATCTATAACCTAGTCTATAACCATTTTTACAAGCATAATCCATATAATTATCAGCTTCTGAGGTATGTCCAAAACACTCATGTACAAAATGAGAAGCGGGCCACTGATCTAATATAACTGGCAATTTTAATTTATCTTTTAATGATTTTCCATGACCAGTTTGTTCTATTTCCAGCCTTAACGCATCTATTTGATTTGAAAGAATACGAACTGGTGGAGATTCCGTACTTACTTGCCATAAAATAGGTATTATAGATTCTTTCCCTTCAACATGAATTAAGATTAATAAATTATATCTGTTTATAGGCTCTTCATATAAGGAGATTCTCTCATTATTTAAGTTAAGGTTTATTTTATATGAGATAATGTTTTTACTGAATTTTAAGATATTTAATTCTAGTAATTTAATACAATCCTTAAGTTGCCCCTTCAAAAAGTTATTTATACTAGCATCTTTAATTTGATCATTAATGACGTCAGTGGAACCTTTCTGAGATTGATACTGAAGTTTAATTAATAAATTATTAAACTTAATCCCTCCTATTTTTTTAATAATTGATTAATTTTTTGGTATTTTTCCTTATAGTAGATATAATCTGTTTCTTTCATATTCATTTTCTTACAAAAAATTTCTATTAATTCATATATTTCCGTTCTCATGGGTAATAGTTCTAGAGTGCTATGTGCCAAAGATAAGCCATATTCGAAATTTTCCAGATGCAAATGGCATAAAATTTGAAGAATTAAACTATGTGCTTGGATTGTATCAACGACATCTTTTGTTTGTTGAAACCACTTCAATGCATGCTCATAATCTTTTTTCCTCATATAACTCATACCAATACTATAAGCTGCCCAAAAAGCTTCATCGCCTTGTTCTCTAGCCTGAAAATAACATTTTTCAGCCTCGTCTAACTGTCCCATTTGCACTAATAATAAAGAGCGTAATTTCCATCCGATTCCACTTAAAATATCAAGCTCTTTTTCTTGTAAATAATTTAAGTATTTTTGATTTATTGATTTTCTATTAGAAAGAGCAGCCATTGTCTCTATAGGCACCGAATGATCTCGAGCAGGATTACTAATAAGTTTCATATCTAATTTATGAGAAAGAATACTACTTAATCTTCTATATGGTTCCGGCAAAAAACCGCTTTTTATGGAATAGGTCATTGTTTTTATAGAATCTGTAATTTTATTTTCTTTCAGAATCTGTAACACCTGATCAATCTTATAATATAGATTCTTGCTCTCAGGATTATAGAAAAAATCCAAATCAATATCTGTAATTATGTTACTCTCTTTATAAAGTTGCATATACTTTAGATTATTTATAGTTGTAATCATGAGGGTTGTATTTTTTATTTTCGTTTCAATACCAAACGGATATTTTTTAAAGGAATCAATAATTTCAGTACCATGATGAGGAATTAAAGATAGTAAAGTCCAGAATACTTGACCTAAATCATTTACATTACTTTTGTGTTTAACTACGGGAGAGACCCATATAATTTTTTTAAACAGATTTAAATCAATAGCCGCATATAGGAAATCATCTAATCCATAAGCATATTTTTCATCTTCCCTACAGGGGATGTCCCTATTTAGAATGCTTATGGATTGATTTTTTTCTACTCTTTGATGTATTTTTTGAATTTTCGATTTACTTATTAATTTAAGATCTAAATGGCGATCAAAATACAACAAAGTTGCTGGATCTTTAATAGTACCTTGCCAAAAAGGAAGTACTTCTCCATGCTCTTCGAATGTTGTAATTGTATTCATGATTTGATTAAACCTAATCTATATATGCTCATTGCTAGGCTAGCCTCTTCGTTACTAGTCAATTTCATTTCATTGATCTTTTTTAGACTTCCAATTTCAATTAACTGTAAAATATTTTCTTCTATAGGGCCCTTTATTAGTCTATTGTTAGCTGCTGCAAATAACCATATTATCTTCTCCTGTTGCACTTGAATTTTTTTACCTAATAAAGCTTCGGCAATATTTCTATCAAGTCTAATCCAAGCATAATAAATATGACCATTATACTTAATATCCTTACTTAAAATTTTAAATGCTGGCTCTGAATTTACCACCAAGATAGATATCATCGCATTTAAAAATTCATGTTTTAAAAGCAGTTCTATATTTTTATTGCCTTTAATTATTTCCACATTACTTAAAAAGAGAAAAAATGATTCCTCAATACACTGACCATCTCCGGCATAAGGGATCTCCTTATAATTTTCAAATTCTTTTGATGCTACAAATTCATACATCAATTGTTGCATGTCAATATTATTTAACTCTAGTTCTTTAAAAGTTCCAGGAAAAGCTGTTTTCAACCCACCACTATGTTCTATATTCCCATTCAATAAATTTCTTATAATCGTTTTTGCAGTAGCAATTAGTTCTTCTTTGTCAATTGTTTGAATCTGTTTGAGGTTTTCTTCACAAATATTTAAATCACTGAATTTATCTTTTAAGAATAAATTTCTATACTTATAATCATGTAGTAAATTGTACAATATTTCATCGAGAGAATAGTATTTATCTACTGATATTGCCATTGTTTTACCACCTCTTTCATCCTCTGATAATTTCTTTGAGATTTTGGAATGAGAATACCATCATTAGTATACTTAGGATCTTCATAAGTAACAGCTTTTAAATTTGGGCATAAAGGAAGTAAATATTTAAGTAAATCTATTTGCTCATCTAATAGTATGCCATGATGTAGATCCCTAAACTTGCCACGAATAATCTGACACCCTGATAAATGTAATTCAAAGCAATTATCCAGCGGCAGCTTAGAAAGATTTGTATACATCTTTTCATCTGTATTACCAATGAGCCATTGATAACTGAGAATATGCCCTATATCAATAGTTACAGGGGAATTTGTTTCTCGAACTAGAGTACTAAAATACTCAAATCCATCCATGTCACCGATAAAGAAATTAGTTCCTTCTGTAAACCCAGGAAATTCAATACTAACTGGTACCAGTAGATTTTTCTGATATTCATTTATATTTTCAATGCAGGCTTCTAGCCCTCTGGGAGTCATATATGGGGGTAATGGAAATGGCACAGTTTTTCCCTTAATGGACCATAACCCTAAATCCTCAACAACCCATTTTATTTCATATCTTTCAATTATTTTATTTGTAAACTCTATTATGGAGCTTTTTTCATATTTCTCGGTAGCTCCCATATTTAATATGGTTTGATGAAATGCCCTTGCTTTATAATTAGGAACAGCATTAAATAATCGATCATACGCTTCAAAGTAATCCTCTGCTTTAAGAACACTTCGATTTTTAGGTTGGAATGCAAAAAACATATAATTAAACTCATCTTTATAGTTATCAAAAAAGATTTTCATTTTTGAAGTAATATCATCTCCATTTTCCGTTGTACAAAATCCAATATCTTCTCCCCAAGGTAAGTCCATTCCAATACCCAGTCCTAACTTATTCGCAACTTTAGGGAAGCGTACACTATTTTCTATAAGCTTCATTTAACATTACCTCCTTTTCATTAATAGCAACTAGTATTCCTGCTCCTTTATCACAAAAATGTTGAAGATAAATTTGATGTTCTTCTTCCACTACGTATAAATAATCCTGATCATCATATATTACATTTGGGAGGGGGAAGACTCTTTGCCATAAGAAGTCCATTAAAAGTATTCTCTCGCTTTTTATGACTCTCACCCATGGATATAACTGCAAAATATATGAATTTTGATTCAAATTATCTCTAGATTCTGTAGAGCTTCTTTTATCTGGTGGTAGTTCATCATTCTTTTGCGGATTAACATTTTTGTAAATTTCAAGAAATCGATTTAGTCTTTCATTAAAGGTATCACCATCACTATAGTTAAATGTAGCCCCCATTCTCCCCATACCATAATTCAGTAATTTATTTCCCCTTAATTCTTCGTCCGATGTTATAGTTAAATTATATTTCTCTGGATTTTTTGCTAAATATGTTGTAGGTTCAGCAACTAGCATTTGCATGACATCAATACCTATTTTATCTGCATTTTTTCTCAAAAACTCTTCGGAATTCATAACTTCCTCTTTAGTTTCATTGGGTAACCCGCCAATTATTGAAAAACGCAGAGGAATTCCTAATTCATGCAGATTATCTATAATTTGTTGATAATTGTTTGCTGTAACCCCCTTATCCAGTAGGTCCAAAATTCTTTGCGAATTTGTTTCATAGCCTACGGACATCAGTATGCAGCCTCGATCCTTTAGTTCTTTACAAAATTCCTTCTTTAAAAGAATATCTTCCAATCGATTTCTAGTACTAAAAGATATACGGTATCCATTCTCATTTAAAATTCTCATTCCGTTTAGCACTAAACGTAGATTAGTATTTTCATCAATAAAATTTATTCTTGTTGCTCCATAATTTCTAATTAAATATTCACATTCATATGCAATTTGTTTAGGGGTTTTTTGTTGATAATTTTTTTCTTCTCTTGATCTATTTCCATACGAACAAAAAGCACATCTTCCCCAATAACAACCTACACAAGTAATAATGGACATATGTACTTCTTCATCTAAATAATTTTTATAGGGCAGATCTGAAAAATCAGGTGGAAAAGCGTCTTTTATATGATAATCTGATTTTTTGAAAATCTCTTTTTGTACATTATCTTTTAAAAAAATAAAATCCGGTACATCATACTTTTCTACTTCCCCGTCCAAATGTTTAGAAAGTAAGTAAAGCGTTTCTTCACCGGCTCCAGTTCCTAGACCGTCTACATACTTACTAAGGTCATTTAATTTTAAAAGTTGTTCTTTCCTTAACATTATTTGTTGTCCACCGAGAATCAAAAAAACTTCTGGCATTAATTCTTTAATCCATTTACATAACAGTAGTGAAGGTAATAACTGACTGTAATATGCGATTGAAATTCCAAAAATTTTGGTAGGATTTTGATTTAAAAATTCAACTAACATTTTTTTTTGAATAACACTACCAATATCTTCTTCATTTTCAATAAACATATTTATCTCAGAAATCATTTGAGGTAATGATGTAACTTCTTTTTTTAAAAAAGAAGTTTCTAATAAAAGCTCTATGCCTTGTCTTACTAATCTAACGTCATTTTTCAATTCATTATCCGAGCTTTTATTGATAAACACGTTGTGAAATAGTTCCTCTTGATTTTCATACAAGTATTTTGCAAATTCTAACCTGTAAATATTTTTAATATTTTGCAGATCTTTGCCTTTATAGCTTTCAATAAATTTTAATAAATTTATTTTAGAAAAAATATTATGACAAAGTTCTATAT
>NZ_JAEHBX010000120.1:0-8089 GCF_016483395.1 Bacillus cereus group sp. N21 | reverse complement strand
CTTTTCTTCACTTCTACTATATAAAAAATAGTAGTGCGAACCAATGCCTTGGTCTGCACTACTAATCTTAGTATGTTCTTGAGTGTTTTTCTGTATAGCTTGATGGGCATGAGGCCAAGCTGAAAAATACAGAATATCTTATAAAATTCGGAATTTTATAAGATATTAACGAAAGAGTTTTGTAACATTTTCGCAAGAAAGATGAAAGGTATTTAAACTAAGATGAACTTATAAATATTGATTTTATATTTTTAAATCAACATACGACAGTCTTTATATGTTTATTTTTTACAGTGTTACATGTAAGCAATCTAGGTTAAATTTTACTAAGAGAGGACAACAAAAATGAAGAAAAAATTTAAAACAATTGGAATTGGAAAGAAAGTCATTCCTACCGCAGCGGCATTAGGTATTCTTTTTTCAGTAGCTCCTATTGCAGAAAACAAGGCTAGCGCAGGGATAGGTACCGTACTCGATGTGACGATTACTTCATTAGGTATAGTGAAAGACATTTATGAAGGACTTGGAATATCTCCAAATGATCCAGGACCAGGCACTCACATTGATGTATATGCAGAAAATATAACTTACAGGGCTCCTAATTTTACATCTGGGGAATTTAATATTTCCATGCATCATACAGAAGATGATTCAAATTTTACTAAATCAGTTAAAGTACTCTATCCAAATGGAAAAATTGAAATTCATAAATTAAGATCTGGGCAGCAGCTTAAAATTACTGAAGCGGGTACAATTATAGATCTAAACCCTGATGCAAAATCTGTCTCAGAACACGATCTTCTTTACATTACACAAGCACAATTAGACGAAGGAAAGACCGGAGTTGTGATGAATCAAGGTCAAACAGCATTCGTAGAAAAAACATCTGGTAAAAACCCAAGACTTGTTATTCCATTTCATAAGAAAAGATACCCATCATATACTTCTGAATGGTCATTTGCTAGAGGTACAGATGCCCTATTTGCTGAGTTATCAGATGAGGAAAAGCGAATATCAACATTGACTTCAAAGCCAGTATCCAAAGATGTTCTTGAGAATTATGTTAAGAATGACCCTAAAGCTCGTGCAGATTTTAATGATCGCTCAACTGATATATTGGCGGACTCTACAAAAATCCTAGAGACACCTATTACACTACCATTTAGTATACTAAATGATGGTAAACCTTATCAAATTATCCCCTATAAAAAAGGGACGAATAAAGTATTGGTAAAAACAGGTTCAAAATATCTTTCAGGGAAAGAAGGAAAGGGACTTCAATATTCTGATTCGATTGGTGATGATGAAGTGTTTGAACTTGTTCAGACTGGCAATTCTAATGATAATAAATTCCAGTTCTATTTAAAAAACAAGAATGGAGTAAGTTTGGCTGGTAATCAAAATGTTCACCAATTTGGTACTGATTGGAGTTTCAAATCTGAAATTCGTTTCACTGCAAAAAGCAACAATGAAATTCATAACTGGTTAAGAGATTGGTATCCTAGTAAAGAAAATGAGAAACAGAATTATGACGGAATAGAGTTCAAAATTGATGAAAAAGATCGCTCTATATGGACTGCATATGATTCTACTGGAAAATTGATTAAAAATAGTTGGGTAAACCAAGGTACGCAAAATCCCGGTTGGTTTTATGCAGATGCTTCAGGAGTTCTCTTGAAGGGTTGGCAGAAAATTGAGGGTAATACGTATTATTTTAATCCGGAGTCTCACGAGATGGCTTCAGGAATAAATTCACAAATTGAGGGTAAGTACTATCACTTTAATGATTCTGGTGCTTTGCAACGATCAGCATGGAGAGATAATTACTATTCTGATGCTTCTGGAGCGTTGGTTAAAGAAGGTTTGCGGGAAATCGATGGTAAAATTTATGATTTCCAAAATTACCAACCTACTAAAAATAAACTACGTTTAGAAGATCAAAATGTCATTCTTCATTTTTCTGACAAGGGCGTGCTTGAGAGAGCTTCTGATCTGAATGGAAACGCACTAACTACTCCTACAACTGTTATTTTTAACGAGAAACAAGTAGCCTTTGAGAAAAACGGTGCTATTAGAAAATTAGGAGTGACTGAAAAGAGAGCTTTCCCTCAACCGGATGGAAGCGAGAAGAATGCAATCCACTATTATAGCTTAGAAGAAGGAGCTACTTATGCTGGTTGGAAAACGATTGATGGAAAGAAATATCATTTCAAAGACGGCGCACACTATACTTTCGATGGACATGAAACCATTGACGGAAAAAGATATTATTTTAATCATGACGGAGAAGCTAAGCTAACAGGGTTCGATAAAGTTGATGGTAAGATATACCATTATGACGATAAAGGCGTAATGCAAACGGGCTGGCAACAAATCGATGGTAAATGGTATTACTTCGATGAATCTGGAGCAGCTAAGATAGGATGGTTCTCAGTTGGTGGTGGGTATCATTTCCCTTATTACGGATACTTTACGTATTATGCTAAACAGGATGGTTCAATTTATACAGATACCAAGGTTGAAATTAACGGAAAAACCTATAAATTTGATAGCCATGGACACAAAGGCTATTAATGATACAAAAAAAAGTCTGTTTTTTATAAATATGACTCGCTAAATGAGATTCCCACGACCTCCAGATGCTTTCAGCATCTGGAGGATTTTTATTAACTTGATGGTGATGTGGTGCACCTCATAAAGAAAAAGGACCTGCTCATATATTGTTTAAAAACATAAAGTAATGTGTATCCGTTAAAACACATGTGCATCCCAGTTGGTCTCTCTTACTCAAGGAGGAAATGTTATGGGCTTTGGAGGTAGTTGTAGTGGTTTTGGTGGCGGATTCGCTTTACTAATTGTCCTGTTCATTCTGCTAATTATCATTGGTTGCAGTTGTTGGGGCGGCGGATTCGGTTGCTAGTAAAGAAAAGGCACTCATTGGAGTGTCTTTTCTTTATGAAAAGATCCCCACACATTGTGCAGAGATAAAGAGTGAATGTACTCATATATTACAACAATACTCCTCCACTAACAAAACAGTAAAATCTCATTATGGGGCACGGCAAGAATTCCTTCTTTTTTGAGCCACTCACTAGAGGACAGTTATATAATTATGTTTTTACATTTAATGGAAATAAAGTTATTTGAGGTCTATTAGGGGTCCTGACGTCAAAACGCGGACATCGTATATTATCGAGACCTAAATTGTAAAAAGTCATAAAAAATTAAGGGTATTACATATAAGCCATTTATAATATGTAATACCCTTTTACTTCTTTTATTTTGATTGAGATATTAAATTATTACTTTATAAGAATTAATTATAAATATAGATAATTAAGTTGTAATTTACTCTGTTGAAGTGATGCACCTAAAATGAAGGTAACTATTATATAAGGGGTAATTTTATGAGTAATAAATTGAAATATTTATTAGGGATTAGCATTACCGGATTCGGGGATGGAATTTTATTAATCAAGCAGAAGGAATGAAATACTTACTGTTTTTATCTATTTTGAATAGCATTAGTATACAAATGACAACAACTTTATTATTACCTCTTGCAGAACAGTTTGAAGGAGGGAGCGGACTCTACTCAATATTTGAGATGGCATTTTCAGTAGGAGGGATTATAGCAGGTTTTATTGCTATCTATTTTTTAAAAAAGTTTAAACATAAAGTTATTTTTATTACGATGGTGGGTATGGCAACCTCTTCTTTTTTATTATATTTGAATGACTATAAAACAACGGCCGTTATTTGTATATTTATAATGGGGCTATTTACCATGTCGCACTTGATTATTGTGCAAACGTTAATACAGTTGAATACTACAACAGAATATATTGGCAGGGTAATAGGCTTAAGAACGATTCTAGCATCATTTGTTAAGATATCATCTGCTCTATTAACTGGTATTTTAATAACTCGTATGGGAGTGAATAATATTTTGCTTTTATTTTCTATCTTAATATTGGCTAGCTTTATTACGATTGGAAATATGAAAAAACAAATGTATTAAAATGAAGGGAAATACATCTGGAAGATTAATCAGAGATGCTGTTACAGGTTGTAAATAACTTGCGAATCGGGGGATAAAATGATTAATATACGTTCGAAAACAGAAGAACTAAGAGCAAAATTAAAAACTATATTGAGTCGAGAATATAAAGAATAAAGGCATATTCTATAAAGAGCGTGTTAAAACACTTCATAATGAAATACATAGATGTTTATAAGAATAAATAAAAGATGCTTTCACATAGGGGGCCCGCCACATCGCCATCAAGCTAAATGCACGAGTTATCCCAAAACAATAAAAACGAGCAAAATGCACGAAATTTTCGTTCTGGGGGTATTATGAGATCTTAAGTTGATGGGCATAGGGTATCTCATTTTCGTTAACTTGATGGTGATGTTTCCGTACCTCAAATCGGGTGATAATTATTACAGTGTGCCAGATTTCTTGTAGCTTTTAAATTAAAGGCCTTACCCAAAGTTGAGAAAAATCCACATATCCAAAATATTTCATCCTAATATTCGTTAGATCTGATGAAAAAGGAATCTGACATTTATCATAATATAAGGGAATCATAATAGAGGATTCTATCAGTTCTTTTTCAAGGTCTTTATTTAATGAGGGCCACTTCTCAAAATGTGTACGTTTGTATCTATCAAGGTGTTTTTTTATTGTTTCATTTGTTTTTACAATCTTAGCCAACGGTGAATATCTAGCTGTTAGAAAATAATAAAATGATATCTCTTGATTCATCTCGAATACCTCACCATGAATAAAGAGATCAACTTGTTCATTAAGTTTTTCATCTCTCAGATAGCTTTCAAAAGGAACCCATTTGACTAGAAAAGGTATATTTTCTTTTTCTAAGACATTCATTAACCACTTTGTCAGTTTTTCTGTATACTGAGTAGCTTTTATAATAAGTGGTTCTTTAAATGTGGGGCGTGATTTTTGTCGCATATCGATTTGATGATCTATTTCCTTCAAACAACTCGTAGGGTTGGGGATCTTATTAAAGTCATATTCATGGATATGATTGATATTCTTAGTAATAATATAATGTAAGTAGTTACGAACATCGATTCGTTGAATAGGTGAATTACGCCAGGCATTCATAATTATAACGCCAAAGCCAGAATTTCTTTCTACTTGAAAGGTGGAAGTGTTCTCGTTGCGCTTGGAAGATTGATAAATAGTATCAAATTCTAGAGGAACCTGAATGAATTCTACTGTATCTAGCAATGGTCTTTCCTGAAAATAATCATTAAATGCTATCAATGATGTCTTTTCCTGGTTATTCTCTCCTATATAAAAACCACCAGTTCCCACAATTACACCGTTATTTTCTTTATAAATGCTTGTATTTATCATACATAACATTTGTAAACAATAGCTACAACCATCCGGATAATGTATGTCAATAATTAATGGTGATACAATATCTATTTTCTCTATTGGTGCCCATAAGTCTTTATAGTATTTATGACTCCGTAGTTTTGAGAGACATAGTTTCACGTCAGTCGCTGTTAAGATAGATCCATCATGAAATTTTATGGACTTTTTTAAGTATAGTCTAAGCTTAGATTGAGTTAAATCCCAACTATGAGCTATTTCAGGAAATATGTTCCCCTTTTCATCCATATAAACAAGTCGATTGAACACGTTTGCGACAATGTGTGCACTATGTACATCGGCAGCCTCTAGTGGATGTGTTGTTAAAAAGGGCTTTCTTCTAGGAATAATTAATTTATCATCCGAATTATGTATATAGCCAAATTTTGAGTGAAACTTAGTCATCAAACGTAGTTTACTGTTTGGAGACCAATTATATAGTAAATATTTACTGCTTTTTTCAACAGGTTGTTGATCCATAATCTCCATCACTTGTGACTCATAGATTTGTTCTATATTTTTAAGCCATTGAAGAGAGGAAGTGTGTCCTCTTCCTTTTCCAGAATTGAAAATTAGCCAACCTTCATCCATCCATTTATGTAAGTAACGTACTGTTTGCTTTGTACTTAAACTTAAAAAGTCTGCTAGGTCTTTTATTTTTATGTGTCCTGAAGAAAATGATTGCCATAGATCCAATAAATTTTTATCCATTTTCCTATCTCCTTCTATAAGTAGACATATTTTTCTAGATATGTCCATTTTTAGTTTGATAAGTCTAGTTTAATATAACATTAGATAAAAGGAGGAGATACTATGAATTGGAAAGACTTTGAGCAAAATATAAAAGTACGCTTAATTACATCATTTTTTAATCGTGCTGTTACATCAGCGGTAATGCCTTTCATGGCATTGTTTTTTGCTCAAGAAATAAATAAAGTATGGGCCGGGTTATTTTTAATCTCGACTGTTATTTTAAGTTTTTTTTCAAGTTTAATTGGAGGTTACATTTCAGATCGCTTTCAACGGAAGAAAGTTTTATTGTTAACTTCTTCTTCTAGTGCTGTAATGTTTTTATTAATGACCTTAAGTTTATATCCTACAGATAAGTTGATTTGGTTATTTGCAATTGCTTATGTAGGTTTTGTAATATCTAGCAGTCTTGGTCGTCCATCCATGCACGCTATAATAATAGATTCAACTACACCAGAAAATCGAAAGGCTGTTTATACAATTGACTATTGGCTTATGAATCTTTCGATGGCAATTGGTGCTGCATTAGGTGGTTTTTTATACATTAATCACCAAAAAGAGTTATTTATATTACTAACCTTAGTTTCTGCTACACTACCAATTACCTATAAATTGTGGTTAGTTGCTGAATTTAATAATTTCTTAGAACCAAAACATGAAAATATAGTATTGGATCTAATCCAAAACTATAAAATTGCTATTCAAGATGTAGCATTTTTAAAAGTTGTAATAGGATCTACATGCATATTTGCGGCAGAGTTCTCCTTAAATAGCTATATAGGTATACGACTTTCAGAAACATTTAATACAATAAACGTTGGGAACTTTGAAATAGTAGGAGTAAGGATGCTGAGTATTCTCAACATACAAAATATGCTTTTAGTGGTATGTTTGACGTTTATTGTGAATAAATTTACAGATCGTTTAAGTGGAAAGAAGGCGTTACTTTTAGGTCTGGTTCTCTATGGTGTAGGATATGTAACAGTAACATCTGCAAACACTTGGTACGTACTTATTATTTTTAATTTTATTGCTACTGTTGGTGAACTTGTCTACTCGCCTGTCAGAAATGCAGAACAAGCTAATATGATCCCGGCTGATAAAAGAGGATCTTATTCAGCTTTTGCAGGTCTATCAGATATTGGTGCTGACCTGATTGCAAGAATTACCATTATCGTTGGTGCTTTCTTGATTCCTACGATAATGTCCGTTTACATTGGAATCATTGTGATAATTGGCACATTCCTCTTATACACTGGATTGTTCATTAGAAAAGATATTCAGTCTAAAGAAATATTGAAGAAAATATCATCATAATATAATACTTTAATAGTTATACATGGACAAAGAGGACAAAAGAGGAAGGCTTCCATACAGAACGACGCGGAAAAGGAAATGTTGGTGGCCCTTCCTCAAAACAGCTATTTTCTGATGACAAACTAAAGAAAGCTTATTTATCTTGCGTAAAAGATAGTACGACACGAGAGATTTTAGCTTATCATGTTTCCCCTTCTTTACAAATGGATATCGTCTATCAAACATTAGATAAATTAAAAGATAGATTAGGAGATATGATTCATCCTGAAGCACTTTTACACTTAGATTTTTCATTACACGCACCCGGAATTTCAGCGCTGCGTAAAGGAAATGGGTATGAGACAGTCTATGTCACGTAGAGGAAACTGTCTAGATAATGCCTCAATGGAATCCTTTTTTGGTCATATGAAAGATGAATTAGACTATAAGTGTTGTCAAACATTCCGATCTCTTCAACTAGTAATAGAGAATTATATACAAGATTATAATTATGATCGTTATCAATGGACTCTCAAAAAAAATGGCTCCGGTACAATACGAGGCCACTGAAAAAGTCCTTATAGTTAAAAAAGTGAAAGCTTCCTCGATGAAATCGAGGAAGCTTTCACTTTT